>JANWYL010000020.1 GCA_025056955.1 Sandaracinaceae bacterium
CCGGGTAGAATATTCGCGTTGCAACGGAGATCGAAGTTGCATCGAAACCATCGCAAATAGCGACACCCACCCCCCTGTGTGGATTGAACGATGGGATGGTCGCATGGCACCAGCCAACTGCCGCCTCTGCCTCCAACAGGCACAAACAACCTGCTGGGCCATGTTCTGCCCCCGAGAAGCCTTGAATTGGGATCGCTGCGCCTCTCGCCGTGGGGAGGCCAGCTGCAATGAGGAGTTTGCAGCTTTCCTCGAGTGCATTTTGGCTGTCCAAGGCGACCGAAGCCTCAACTTCCGACTGAGGCGGTGCATTGACCGCGAGGCAGCACGTTGCTTTGCGAGGTGAACCCACGCACAGCCTGCGGTTAGAATGAAGCACTGGCAGCCATAACCAAAGAAGGGGATTGACCCTCAGGATGTTGTAATGAGTTGTGATCACCTCATGAAAGGCGCGCCACATCCCAATGCAGCCTCTCCACCAGTGGATGGCCAGGGTGAAGTTTTTGTCACATGGCAACGCCTGCACCACCTGCCCGTTACGACAAAATTTGCCTAGAAACAACAAAGATCACCGTCGACCTCATCAGCTCCCTCCTCACCATGGCCTTATTCCCTTCAACTCCCTTGAAAGCACGCGTTGATCACCGCCCCCAAGCTCGAAATCACCTTGGCTTTCCATGCCATCACCCAAAATCGCCCTCTCATTTTCATGTGGGACGAGCAAAGCTACCCACCCCATTGCTCCCCGCAAGGATTGCAAAATTCCGGTGACCCCTGCAAGCCGCCTTGAGGTGGGAGCCCAACCACCCAAAAAACCCATTTTTTGCCCTTTGAGCATCATTGGCGTGCTCACAACTCAACCAACCACGGCTTTTGAATGTGCTCCCCGCTTCACCCAGGCACATTGGAGCCAGGATGATTGACTTAACGCCATGAGGCCATAACCAAGGCGCCGTGCTTCCAAGCAACTTCACCATGTGCCTCACCCAAAGCAATGACATAGAAGCAAAACCGATCACCCTTTCCACCCATCCCGAAATAACTTCGTTCTTTGGCCCTCATCGTTTGGAAATTTGGGTAAAACCATCAAGCGATGGTTTTTTCAATGGGCAGCGCATGCCTGGAAAAGGATTGCGGAAGGTGTCACCAAATACAACCTTTTGGGCACAAAAATTGTCACAAGCCTTTGCATCGCACCGAGATCCACGCCATCTTGTAAGGCAGGCACTAAGGACCTTGAAAATCGTGCGGCTTCCCTTGCGGATTTGCCAATTTTATGACAGATGAGGCCACAACTCCCGAATGGGAGGCGGTATTTCTTTAGGGGTAGAAGAACGAGAGCATCAAGTCCCAAGGCCATGACCCATGCTTTTCCAAAAGCCTTTGAAGCGGCCTTTCCGCATCGCCTTTGGCCGGATCGCCCAGGAAACGAATGCCTTGTCTCCGCTGCGCACCGAGATTGATGATTTTCGCTCGAGCCATTGGCTTGAGGGTGAAGCCCTTCTCCGGGCATGTGGCCCGCTTCAGAAAGAAGTTCCGGGCTTTTTGCGTCGCGCGGAGCTCAGTGGCTTTGTACAAAAAGCGCGCGCGATGGGAGAAGTTGAGCTCCTCCCCACCTTGTCGGCTTGGGCCCTCCCAGGTGGCCCCCTTTCGCGCTCTTGCTTCGAGGAGATCACCCATCTTCTCCTCAAGCACCTCGAACGCCTTCAACCCATCGATGGGCTTTTCCTATCCCTCCATGGCGCCATGGGTGCGGAGGGTGATCCAGATCCAGAAAGCACCCTCCTCAAAAAGGTGCGTGAGGTTGTTGGAGAGATTCCCATCGTTTGCACCATCGATCTTCATGCCAACCTCACCCAAGCGCGCATAGAAAGCGGAGCGATTTTCTTTGCTTATCATACAAATCCACATCGCGACCATGCGAAACGAGGTGCTCGAGCCGCAAGCGTTTTGATTCGGACTTTGCGCCGTGAGGTGAACCCGCAAGTGGCATGGCGATCACTTCCCATGATCCTTGGAGGAAGCCCAACCCTCGATTTTCTCCCCCCGATGCGGGCGATCTACCGCCTTTGCCGAAAGCTTGAAGAAAAGGGTGTTGAAAGAAAAGAGGTCTTGTCTGCCAATCTCCTTATGTGCCACCCATGGCTAAACACCCCAAGCATTGGTTGGAGCACCTTTGTGGCAACCAATGGCGATCAAGGCCTTGCAGAGAAGCTGGCTGAGGAGCTTGCCGAAGCTGCCTGGTGCCTTCGCCATCACCTTCCTCCAACCTTCCCATCACCCGAAGAAGCAATCGAACAAGCCCGCTCGGCAACTTGGGCCAGAAAAACAGGTGTGATCATCCTTGTCGACGCCTCTGATGTCACAACGGCAGGAGCAACTGGAGATTCAACCGCCATCCTTTCTGCTCTGCTCGCGAGAGGCCAAGGCCTTCGAAGCTATGTCGCAATTCGCGATCCCAGGGCAGCTCACCTTCTTTTGCATCAACCAATCGGTGCAACCGTCGATATCGAAGTGGGTGGAAGCCTCGATCCCCTCCGCCACTCCCCTGTCCGAATCCATGGCACCATCTGTGCTCGCCGCTTTGATCCAGGGCCTCGTCACCGCTTTCACCTTCGAGTGATTGTCCCATCACGATGCTCCAAAAAAGACGGTATTGTTGATCTTGTCATCACCGAGGGCCTGCTTTTCAACGCCACACCAAGCTTCTGGAAGGAGATGGGCTTATCCATCTTCAACGCCGACATTGTGGTCGTAAAGAATTTTTTTCCGTTTATCATTTTTTATGCCCCCTACATTCGCAAGGTGATCTATGTTCGATCACAAGGCATCACCAATCCAGATGCAGCCTTCACCATTCCCTTTGACGGTCCGATTCACCCACGGGATGCCCTTTCAGATTGGCGCCCAAGCGATCGCAAACGCAGAAGAAGGACTGAGTAACCATGCTGCCCAAATCAAGCTTGAATTTCGAGATCGCTCAAATCCATGATCATTAAAACCCCTGGCCGCATCCACACAAAAGGTGCGTCCTCCATGCAGCTCGATCTTTTGCGCCGCGAAATCACAATCAAATTGGTTTACTACGGCCCTCCCTTCAGCGGAAAAACCACAAATCTACAGGCATTGGAAAGCCTTGTGGCACCAGAAATCCGTGGCCCCCTTCTTAGCGTTGATACGAAAGACGATCGCACCATCCTTTTTGATCTTTTGCCTGTTCAAATCGAAGCGGGAAGAGGTGTGCAGATTCGCTTGAAGCTATACACCGTTCCAGGGCAAGTGATTCACCGTGCGACCCGTGCCCTCATCCTCCAAGGAGTGGATGGGGTTGCATTCATCGCTGATTCCCAGCGCACTCAACTCCAAGCCAATCGGGCTTCTTTTTTGGACCTTCGCGCCAACCTCAAAGAGCGGGGGGTTGATCCCACATCAATTCCCATGGTGATCCAATTCAATAAACGCGACCTTCCCAACATCATCAGCGACGAAGAAATCGACGCCCTTGCCCTTAAAAGCCCAGAACCGATCCACAAAGCCATCGCCACCCAAGGCGAAGGTGTGCGAGAAACCCTCTACACCCTCTTTGAATTGACGTGGAAAAAGCTCAACATGCAACACCAAATCGAGGAAAGGCTTGAAATCGAGCAAAACCAAGTGCTTTCCTCGATTGCCAAAATCCTTGGGCCCTTTAAGGGGGAGCCGCCAAAAGGAGGACTTGGTCATGCAAGCTCCAGAGCAAGCGGGCAATGAGAATCCCTTTGAATTGAGCGACCTCATCCCTCCTTCCCTCCTCGAGGAGATTCGAGGCGCTTTTCAAAAAAGCCTCGGGATCACCATGTCTTTTTGCATTGGAGCACCCACAAAGGAGCAAGCCCAAAGCGATCGAGAAAACTGGCCGATACCAATTGAGTTTGAGGGAAGGCACCTCGGTGTTTTTCGCATTCACCTACCGATCAAGCGCCTGCCGCTCTGGAATCCTTCGATTCCTGATACCGAAATCGCTCGGGTGGTTGAATCCCTTCTGCGTCCCCTCCTCGCGATGCTTCTTTGGATGGGCTACCGCAGCCACCTTGCGGCCCAGGTTCAGCTCCAAAGTGCCGAACTGGCTCACCGAACGATTGAAAACTACAAGATGCGGCTCGAAAAAAGCGAAGGCGTGATCCAAAGCGCAGAACGCATCAAAGCCAATCTCCTCGCCACAGTGAGCCATGAGCTCCGCACGCCCCTTACAGCCATCATTGGCTATAGCGACCTTTTGCTCTCAGGCCTTGCAGGAGAGCTTTTGCCTGAACAAGCGGAATACATCGAAACCATTCGCAACAAGGGTGAAGAACTTCTCGCCTTGATTGGAGCGATGATAGAGCTCAGCAAAAGTGAGCGAGGGGCCATTCAACTCGATCGCACGCAAGTCGACATGAGGGCCTTGCTTGAGGAAGTCGTGCAGACCCTCTCATTTCAAGCAGAAAAAAAGCAAATTCAGGTCGAGCTCGATGTCGAAAAAGACCTCCCTCCCTTCTTTGGGGATCCCCTGCGCCTGCGCCAGGTGTTTCGAAACCTGCTCGAAAATGCGCTCAAATTCACCGACGAGGGTGGTAAGGTCAGGCTTTGTGCCAAAACCAAAGAAATCCCCCAAGAAGATGTCACTGGGCCCGGAGCAGCCATCTTTGGGCTACCGCGTCGGGCATTGGAAATTTCCGTGACCGATACAGGGATTGGCATCGATCCAGCGCATCAAGAGCGCATCTTTGAGCCCTTTTTCCAGGTCGATGCCTCTGCTTCCCGCTCACAAGGAGGAACTGGAATCGGCCTTGCGCTCGTGAAAAGCTTGGTTGAAGCCCATGGGGGGCGTATCAGGGTCGAAAGCAAGGTGGGTCAAGGAAGCACCTTTTTCGTGTCCTTGCCCCTCGACGAGGAAGAGCGTGAAGGAAGCAGATTGGATTGAATTCTTTTGCAAACGCTTCGGCCACTGCTCCCACCCTGCGCTTGAAAAAGGCGTAGGAGACGATGCCGCTTTGATTCGGATTGGAGAAGAAATGTGGGCGATTTCCATTGATGCCCAAGTCGAGGGAGTGCACTTTCGTCTGGACTGGATCGACCCTTATGCCCTGGGTATTCGGGCCGTCCGCGCGGCCTCAAGCGATTTGCCCGCGGTGGGCGCAAGGGCCGCCTTTGTGCTTCTTTCCTATGAAGTGCCTCCATCGCTTGTCGAAAAAATCGGCGAGCTCACCGAGGGGGCAGCCCAAGCCTGCGAAGAACTTGGAGCCGTGGTCGCAGGTGGAAACCTGAGCCGCGGCCCGGCGCTCGCCATTCACACGGTTGTCCTCGGTCCTGTTGAGGGCCGCCCACTCCTTCGAAGCGCTGCAAAAGCAGGCGATCGGATTTGGGTCACAGGCCGCGTTGGGGAAGCGGCACTTGGCCTTGAAGCCCTCCTTCGAGGGGAAAGACTCCCCCTTTTTCAGCCCTTTATTGAAAGATGGCGCCGGCTGGTGAACCGAAAAGAAGAGGGCCTCGCCATTGCCAAATTCGCCCACGCAGCAATCGATCTATCGGATGGCTTGGGGAAAGATCTCTCCCGCATCCTCGAAGCTTCAGGAGTCGGAGCCACCATCGAGCTCGATCGCTTGCCTCTCGCCCCAAATGCCCATGCCGCCGCTCAAAAGCTCGGCCTCGATGCGATTGAGCTTGCCATCAATGGAGGCGAAGACCACGAGCTCCTCTTTACTGCCCCTAAGGAAATCGACTGGAGTGCAATTGCCACCCCCATTGGCTGGATCGAAGAAGAACCGGGTTTATTTGCCCTGAGAGATGGGAAAAAGAATGCAATTACACCAAGGGGATTCGATCACTTCTCTAAGGATGGGTAACACCCGCATATCAAATCACTCACACCTTCATCAACCCCTTGGCCGATCGATAAAAAGCACCTCGGGTGCAGAAATCAAAGAAGGCATCCCCCCAGAAAAGCGCAGGCCTCCGACAACCAAAACTCCCCCCTCAAAGAGAGGGGCAATTGCATGCAAAGCCCTCCCTTGCTCCATCGCAGCGTTGAGTGGAATAACCTGCACCGCTCCACCCACCAAGTTGCTGCCATAGAAAACCACGGCGTTCTCCGCGGCAAGGGTGAGATCGCTAAACCCCCCGCTCACCACAATGGTTCCGTCATCAAGTCTGGTCGAGGCCCCGAATGCATGCCCTTTCATCGCAGCAGTTCCAACAGCTCGATTGGTTGATGCATCAAAGGTATAGGCACGGTTGGGTGCGAAGCGACAACGCACTGCATTCGCTGGTGGATCAAAAAGAGGGGTGCTCATCCCCCTCATACACCATGGCCCGTACCACCCAACCACCAACACACCCCCCCCTGCCCCCACCGTTTCAACACGGGGCCGATAACAATTCCATTGGGGTGCTCCTGTTGCAGTCATGATCATGGCACTTGTGGTCATCCCAGCCCCGCCCCCTTCAACCCAGATCTCAGCAAGCTCCGCATCGTTTCTGGCCGTGGCACCTCCCGCAATAAAGACCCTCTCCATGTTCCCCCTTCCAATCACGGCCGTATTGGCCAAAGGCCGTGGCACTTGGAGCATTCCTCCTCCAACGAGGCTTTCGCTCTGAGCCGAGCTCCGCATCAAGGTAAAGCTTTGAGGAGAGGCCAAGCCACCTGCAAGAAGAACGCGCCCATCAGAAAGCACTGAAGCCCCGTGCAAGATGCGAGGCTCATCAAGCATCCCAGGCGTGGCACCAGAAGGCCCACGGAAGCCACCACGCCAAGGATCTCCATCCCTCTCCAGGTCTTCCTCCTCCGGGTTGAGTTCCGGATCGAATACCTCAAAGGTGCGAGGTGCGCGATCGTCTGCCCCTCGAATCCAGCTGAGCTCATGGTAACCTCCACCTTGATTAACCACTGCCAAAATCAAGCGCTCTGCCCCTCCTGCGATCAACACGCGACCGCTCGGCAAAAGAGAAGCCGTGTGCCCACCACGGGGAAGCAACATCCCGTTTTTGGTTTGGCGAAAACGCCCTGTCGCCGGATCAAAAATGAAGGCGCTCGATGTGGCTGTAAATTCATAACACTGAGCAGAAGGTGGAGCCTCCCCAGGGCAATCGACCGCTTGCACCCGATCGAATCCACCAGCCACAAGCACTCGCCCGTCTTTGAGGGCGGTGAGGGTGTGAAGGGCCCGCGCCGAGGGGCCACTCATGAGCGAAGTCGCTGCGCGAAGGTTGTACATTTGGATATCGATGTAGCGGCGTTCCCCCCGATCGAGAACGATTGGCCCGCTTAGGCCGATGTGGGTCCAGTCGCCCTCAGAAGGACCAGCCAAAAGCACAAGCCGAAAGGGCTTCTCCGTGGGCAAAGCGTCACGCACCAACTCAAGTCGACCATTTCCGTCTGAATCCTTGAGGGAACTTACAGTGTGAAGCGAATTCTCTGGGGAGGTGCTCCCTTCGACATAGACAAGAAGGAGGAGCACCTGAACCGAGCGGGGCAGAGGACCTTGCGCTTCATCAAGCCCAGCCCAACGCAAGCGCACATTGAATGTGGAAGAAGGAGGGCCTTCACAAGCCAAAAAGCTCAGCAGCCCTGCCACAAAAAAAACCACTGGTAACTTTCGCAGCATTGCTATGTGCTCCTCTCGGAATTGGCAGTATCATCTTCCAAAGGCATGTGACCCAAAAGGCGATGATTCAAGAGCAAGCGATAGGCTTCTTTTACGGGCATCCCTGTGAGCTGGGTAAGCAGACGGGCCGCCTCGCGCAAAGGCTGCGGCTTCTTGGAGAGGACCGATAGGCACTGGTTGACAAGCGCTTGGGGAAACCGCTCTTCCTCATGAGGCTTACCCAGAGAAGGGGCCACAACCACTGTGACTTCTCCTCGGCAATCTGCAAGGGCTTGGGAAAGCTCAAGGGCTCGCCCTCGCAAAACTTCTTCATGAAGCTTTGTGAGCTCGCGGCAAACCGCAACTTCTCGATCCCCTAGCCACGAGGCGAGCTCAAAAAGCGTTTCCGCCAGGCGCTCAGGCGACTCAAAAAAAACCACCGCATCGCTTTCAGCAGCAATCATCGCCAAGGCCCGCTCACGCCGGCTGCCACTTCGGGGCAGAAAGCCCAAAAAGCGAAATCGACTGCCCTCATAGCCAGCCGCCATGAGCGCAGCAATCGGCGCACTTGGCCCTGGGACTGCCTCAACTGGAATCTGGTGTTTTCGCGCTTCGGCCACAAGCTCCACCCCCGGGTCGCTGATGAGGGGGCTCCCTGCATCCGAAACAAAGGCCACGCGCTGGCCAGAAAGGAGTGCTTGGATGATCTCTTCAAGGCGCTTGCGCGATGAGTGCGCGTGGTAGGAGCGAAGTGGCTTGGTGATTCCATGGTGCTCAAGCAAAATGCGGGTGCGGCGGGTATCTTCAGCAAGTATGCAATCGCTCTCTCGAAGCACTCGGATGGCCCTGAGGGTGATGTCCTCGAGGTTGCCAATCGGGGTGGCAACGAGAAAAAGCCTGCCAGCTGGGATGGGTGCTTTATTTTTGCTCATTTTGAACAATACTTGGATAAGCCAAAGCGATTTTTTTAACCACAACGAGAAGCCAAAAAGCTTGAACCAATGATTTCTGCCGACATGCTCAAGTGAATCATATGGAGCGCGTCGTTGCAATTGCTCTAAACACCTTTCGCGAATCAATCCGCGATCGGATCATTCAAGTCGCTTTCCTTTTTGGAATCCTCCTTGAGTTATTCGCACTGGCTCTTGGAGAGCTTGCTCTTCACGAAAAAAAGCGAATCACCAGAGATATTGGGCTAGCAAGCCTCTCTCTGGTTTCAATTGGAACATTCATTTTTCTTGGGAGTTCTTTATTGCATAAAGAACTTGAACGCAAAACGCTTTACGTGATTTTGCCCAAACCAATTTGGAGGCATGAGCTCATCGTTGGGAAATACTTTGGCCTTTTGTTCTCTGGAATCGTGATTGTTTTTGGATTGGGTGCATTTGAGTTGATGCTTCTCAATTGGATGAGCGGAATGCCAGATTGGGCGTTTTGGGGTGCATTGATTCTTTTCTTATCGGTTTTTGGGTTGATGGTTTGGAAGCGCCCAGATCTCACACCTTTTTTGCCCCTTTTTGTTCTTGCAGTTTTTGGCATGGCGTGGGGGATTGGCTTTTGGACCAAGGCGGCTTTATTGCCTTCAGTTTTGGCAATCACTTTGATATTTCTTGAAATTTCTTTTCTTTCTGCAGTAGCGCTCTTCTTTTCATCTTTTTCAAGCCCATTTTTGACGGGCGCTCTTACCTTTGGAATGTGGCTCCTTGGCCGCTCTGCCGATGAGATGGCCGAAATGCGTTCAAAAGTGCTCCCTGAATGGATCCGTTTGATGTTGAGGGGGCTTGCCTGGGTTGTGCCCAACTTTCATCTTTACGTTCCCCCGCACCGCTTGCTTTCTGGCCTCGTTCAAGGGGAGTACGCTCGTTTGGTTTATCTCGCAAAAAGCACGTTTTATGCTGCAATTTATTCTGCTTTTTTGATTTGGGCAGCTTGCCACATCTTTCGAAAGCGGGATTTGATTTAAATTCCCAACACGGCCTCCTCCCCCCATTTATGAAGGATGGAGGGATGGCTCCTTGCGCTCTTGAAAACGCTTGGCGCTCATGAGCAGAAAGGCCTCGATGAATTCATCGATTTCGCCATCAAGCACCCGGTTCGCATTTGAAGTGCGGTGTTCCGTGCGTTCGTCTTTGACCAATTGGTAAGGGTGGAGGGTGTAGGTGCGCACCTGAGAGCCAAAGCCGATTTCCATCTTTTCAACACCGTATTGCTCCTGAAAGGCCTGCTCTCGTTTTTGGCGTTCGAGCTCGTAGAGCTTGCCGCGAAGCATCTTCATGGCGATCGCGCGGTTCATGTGCTGGCTTCGCTCTTGCTGGCAGGCGACCACAATGCCTGTGGGCAAGTGCGTGATCCGCACGGCCGATTCTGTTTTTTTTACGTGCTGCCCACCATTTACACCAGCGCGGAATGTGTCCACCTTCAAGTCCTCTGGCCGGATGACGATTTCACCGATGTCGTCATCAAGCTCGGGCACCACTTCAACAGCTGCAAAGGAGGTGTGGCGGCGGGCATTGGCGTCAAAGGGTGAGATGCGGATCAGGCGGTGCACCCCGTTTTCCGCACGGAGAAAACCATAAGCATAAGGGCCACGGATGGCATAGGTTGCGTTCTTGAGGCCGCCATCTCCTGCCACGCGATCGAGAAGCTCGACGCGATAGCCCTTCTTTTCAGCCCACCTCAGGTACATCCGCTCGAGCATGCTGGCCCAATCCTCGGCATCGAGCCCCCCTGTCCCCGCGTTGATCGAAAGAATCGCATCGCTTTGGTCTTCTGATCCTGAAAGCATGCGCTTCACTTCCAAATCCCGAAGTGAGCGTTCAATGAGAGGAAGCTGGACCTCAATTTCCTTTAGGATTTCTTCGTCCCCTTCAGACATTTCGAGGAGCTCAAGCAAGGCATTGGCCTCCCGCTCAACCCGATCGAAAGTCCCAAGCTGTGATTCGATTTCGGCTTTTTTTCGCAATACCCGCTCTGCACTTCCCGGATCGTCCCAAAGGGCAGGGTCTGCGCTTTGATGGCTCAGGCGCTCGAACTCAATGCGCATCCCATCGATGTCAAAGAAACCTCCGCAGGGCTTCAACCCTTTCTTTGAGTTGGGTCAGGCGATGCCTGGCTTCCCCTAAGCTCATCGTTTGCTCCTTTTTCCGCGGATGGGTTATACCGGGAACGCACCCTTGTCAACCTCAATGAAAACCAAAGGAAGGTGGATGGTGATGCAGGTGTACACCCACCAACTCCATGATGTCTTTGGCAATGCGAAAAGCAGCATCTGGCCTTCCTAGCCTTCGCATCGCACCTGCCATCTCAAAGCGTTTGTTGGGACTTTCAAGCAAGCACCGAAGGTGTGCGCAAAGGGAAAAAGGGGTAAGCTCGGATTGCGGGAGGTGAATTGCAGCACCCTTGGAGTGGAGGCGAATGGCGTTATGGCGTTGGTGATCGTCAGCAGCATGGGGGTATGGGATAAGGATAGAGGGGCGGCCGATGGCGCATAGCTCTGCCAGGGTCGAAGCCCCTGCACGGGCGATCACCACGATGGCTTGAGCGATCCAAGGGGCAGGATCCTCGATGAATGGGAAAACCTGGGCGCTCAGCCCTTGGCTCCGATAAGCCGCCTCAACCCTTTGGGCCATCTCAACACCGCTTTGGTGGACAATGGGCAAGCGACGCAAAGGCTCTGGCAAAAGCGCAATGGCTTCTGGGACGATTTCGTTGAGGCGCTGAGCGCCACGGGAGCCACCAAGCACCAGGATGTGGCGGGCTTCGCTCTCAAGGCGTTGGGGATCGGCGTGCGCCCGCTTGGCCCACGCCACAATGCTTGGCCGAAGAGGAGTTCCAAATACCCGCGCTTTTGAGCCAAAAAAGACGGCAGTTTCCTCAAAGGCGAGATAGGCCCGCCCGACCAAGGGCCCAAGCAGGCGGTTGGTAAAACCCGGGGTGAGGTTGGGTTCGACAATGGCGCTGCGCCCTCCAAAAAGCGCATGAAGCGCAACCAAGGGCCCTGAGGCGTAGCCACCGAGGCCCAAAACGAGATCCGGCCGCTCACGGCGCAAAAGGGAAAGTGCCTGGAGGGCTGCCAGGGGCAGCCTCGAAAGGCTTTTGAACAAGGCCTTAAGGGCTTGGCCCTTGATGGGTGCGACGTCGATCAAGATCAAACGCTCCCCTAGAGGCGGAAGCAAACGGGCTTCAAGGCCGCGGGGGCTTCCGACGAAGAGCACCTCGATCGAGGGAAGGCAAGCCCGTAAAGCATGGACAATCGAGATGGCTGGATAGAGGTGGCCACCCGTTCCGCCACCTGCAACGAGCAGCTTGAGGGGCATTTCATCTCCTTACAGGCAAAGGTTGAGGCAAATCCCGAGACAAAGACGCAAGAATCCCCACCGCAATCGAAGATGCGAAAAGAGACGAGCCTCCATACGAAACGAAGGGCAAGGCCAGCCCTTTTGTGGGAAGAAGGCCCATCGCCACGGCGAGGTTGGCAAAGGCAGATGCGCCGATGAGCAAAGTCAACGCCGCTCCAAGGTAAAGGCCATGGGGGTTCAAAGAACGCCAAGCGATGCGGAGGCCACGAAAGACGAGCAAGAGATAAGCGCAAACGAGGCCAAGCACACCAAACCAACCGAGTTCCTCGCCCACAATGGCGCCGATGAAGTCGGTGTGGGCTTCAGGCAAAAAGAAAAGTTTTTGGCGGCTATCGCCCAGGCCAACCCCCCACCAGCCACCGGCACCGAAGCCAAGCATCGATTCCACGATCTGATAGCCAGCGCTTTGGCGATAGCGAAAGGGGTCGAGAAAGGCCTGAATCCGGGCCCATCGCCAGGGCGAGCTTCGGACGGCAATCCATGCGAGAAAACCAGCACCGCCAAGGGTGAGAAGCATTGGCCCCAGGCGTGCACCCGCCAAAAAAAGCATGGCAAAGGTGAGAAAAGCCATCAGCAAAGCCGAACCCAAATCATTTTGAAGCCAGCTCAAAAAGGCCAAGGGAGCCATGAGCAGAAGATGAGGCAAAACCCCCACCCGAAAGCTGCGCATCTGCTCCGGCGTTTTTTTGGCCAAAGAGTGAGAGAGGGCAAGAATGAGTGCCACCTTGGCAAATTCCGCAGGTTGGATGCGCACAGGGCCGAATTCAAGCCATCGGATGGCCCCCCCAACCCGCCGCCCGATGAATAAGGTGGCAAGCATGAGGCCTATCGATACCCAAAAAGACGGATACGCCAGGCGACGCCAAAGCGAAGCCGGCATGAATGCAGCCAAAAGCAGGCAAGGAAAGGCAATCGCTGCGTACACGGCCTGGCGAACCAGAAAATAATATGGGGAATGCCCAGTAAAGCGGGACTCAGAAGCAAAAACCGCTGACGCCGAAAACACCATCACCACGCCAAAGGCGGTCAAAGCCACCCCTGTCGCAATGAGGATGGGATCGGGAGGCAATCGTTCTGGCCTTTGGACTTGGTGTGCCATAGAGACCTCATTCCAGTGAAAAAACAGCCTGCTCAAAGGCCTCTCCCCGCGCCGCATACGAAGGAAACATGTCAAAACTCGAACACGCAGGCGCAAGAAGCACGGCATCACCTGGCTGAGCCAAAGCACGGGCAATTGAAACAGCCTCTCCCATGCCCGGTGCAAACACGAAAGGCACTGAACTTCCTGAAAAGGCGCTTGCAATCTGAGGCGCAGCTTGCCCGATCAGCACAAGGGCTCGCCCCCATTGCTCCATCGCCGCCCGAAGGGGTGCATAGCTTCCGCCCTTGTCGACGCCGCCAGCAATGAGCACCACCCGCTGAACCAAGCCCTTCAAGCTCTCGATGGCAGCCACCGATGCACCCACGTTTGTGGCCTTGGAGTCGTTGTAGAAGCGAACGCCACCCACTTCTCTCACAAGGTGCAAGCGATGGGGGAGCGGCCGAAACTCACGGAGGGCTTGCGCCATGCCATCCGTTGAAGCCCCAAGGAGACGAGCAGCAAGCAGCGCCGCGCACACATTTTCGTGGTTGTGGCGGCCAGAAAGCCGCACTTCACCCAGTCCAAAGCGAAAGCCGCTTTCGCAATCAACGACCTCATCACCGTCTACCCTCACCTCACCACCGTTCCCTCCAAAAAAATGCACCATCCCCTTACCCACCCTTGCCATCGCCTCGACCAAAGGATCACCCCATGGGATGAGTGCATGATCCTGTGCCTTTTGGTTATGAAAAATCCTCGCCTTTGCGGCAGCATAGCTTGCAAAGGTGTGGTGACGATCGAGGTGGTTTTCGGTGAGGTTGAGGAGAAGGGCAACGTGACAACGAAGGGAATCAATCGCTTCCAGCTGAAAAGAAGAGAGTTCTGCAACAATTACCCCTTCCTCTGTGTTTGCTTCGCTATTCACTGAAAGGCACAATGGATCACCCAAATTTCCACCCACAAAGGTTGGCTTTCCGGATCGCATGAGCATTTGGCCAATCAGGGTGGTTACTGTGCTTTTCCCATTGCTTCCTGTCACACCGATCAACCGGGCCTTGATGAAACGAAAAGCAAGCTCCACTTCCGACCAGACCAATACTCCCCTCGCCCTGGCCTTGTGCACCTCCTCAAGGGGAGGCACACCTGGCGAAAGCACAATCAGATCGATGTTTTGGAAAGCCGCTTCTGGGTGAGCACCAAGCCAAAGCTGCACCCCGCGCTCCTCGGCAAAGCGAAGAAGATCAGGAAGCAATTCGGCCTTTTTCGAATCGGTGATCGACACCTTGGCCCCTTTGCTCAGCAGAAGATCCGCAGCCGCTCTTCCCGAGCGACCCCAGCCAACCACCAAAACACGTCGATCTCGGAGCTCCATTTCAACGCAACTTCAAGGTGGCAAGGCTTGCAATCGCAAGCATCACAGAAATGATCCAAAAGCGAACGATGATTTTTGGCTCTGGCCAACCCTTCTTTTCAAAATGGTGATGGATGGGAGCCATGAGCAACACCCTCTTTTTGAAGAGCTTAAAACTCAAGACCTGAACGATTACACTGACACCTTCAACCACAAAAATCCCTCCAAGCAAAATCGAAAGAATCTCGTTTTTGGTGAGCACAGCGAGCATCCCCAGGCCCCCACCCAAGGCAAGGGCCCCCACATCACCCATAAACACCTGGGCAGGATAGGTGTTAAACCACAAAAAGCCAAAGCCTGCACCAAGCATCGCCCCGCAATAAACCGAAAGCTCTGATGCGCTTGGCAGGTGGGGAATTCCAAGGTAGCGCGGAATGGATTCACCAAAGAGCACAAGACCTGAAATGTATGAAAGGATGCCGTAAGTGCCTGCATTGATCATGACAGGCCCGATTGCCAACCCGTCCAAGCCATCTGTGAGGTTCACGCAGTTTGAGGTGGCCACAATCACGGTGGATGCAAAGAGAATATAGAGGTAGGGAGAAAGCACCAAAAAATAGTTGGAAGGATCGCGCAGGGCCAAAAAAGGCAAAGCGAGGTGATTCCGAATCGCCTTCCAATCTGCTCCGAGCCCCTCCTCCCCAAGCCAAAGGTAAGACGTCACCGCAAGGGCAATCGCATACTGCAAAATCAGCTTTGAGCGGGCAGAAAGGCCTCCAGGATCTCGACGGGTGATCTTTCTCGCATCGTCGATGTAGCCGATCAACCCGTAGCCGGATGTGACAATCGTGGTCAACCAAACGTGAAAATTCGAAATATCGGCCCAAAGAATGGTGGAAAGGATCATCGCCAAAAGGATGAGCGCACCACCCATGGTGGGTGTGCCAGCCTTGGAAAGGTGGGTATCAGGGCCATCGCTTCGAACCACTTGACCGATTTGGCGCTTCTGTAAGTGGCGGATAAACCAAGGGTACATCCCAAAGGTGAGAAGCATCGCTGTCATCGTTGCAGCGAGAACACGGAAGGGGACGTAGCGCAAAACATTGAGGGGGGTGAAATAGGGTGTGTATGGGTAAAGGAGGGCATAAATCACGGATCCACCTCATGAGCATGGGTTGAATTTGAAGCGCGATCATGTTCGACCAAGAGTGGGATCAACCTTTCCATACGCATCCCTCGCGAGCCTTTGATCAAAACAACGTCTTTGGGTTCGAGAAAATCAACCAGCTCGCGCTTGATCTCCTCGACATCCTTCGCTTCAAAAACCTGGGTAGCACCCAAGTGGCGCACGATTTGCGCCGCAACCTGCATGCGTTCTCCTATCGCAAAAAAGCGGGCTGCGCCGCTTCGGGCAACCGCCTCTCCAATCAAGCGGTGCTCACCTTCCTCGCAAGGGCCAAGCTCAAGCACATCGCCCAAGACCACGACAAGGCGGCCTTTCCGAGCCCGCGCAAGCTCAGAACAGGCGTTAAGGGCGTTTTCAATGCTGGGCCTGCTTGCGTTGTAGCTGTCGTCGACCAAGAGGGCTCCCTTGGGCCCTTTGATGCTTCGACCGCGGCCAGGAAGCGCTTTCATCGCTTCAAGGGCCAAGCCCGCTCTTTGAATGGCCTCCACACCACCAACGTGGAGGGCCAGGGCCAAGGCCAACCCCCCGTTGAAAGAAGCGGCCCTTCCAAGCATGGCCAAACGCAGGCGCAAAGGAGGGGATTGGGCTTTGGAGAAGCGGTATTCGCAATGAAAACGGCCATCGGAGCCAAGGCCAAGCTCGCGGAAGCACACTTCGTGGGCAGGCTCGTGGCCCACGCGAAAATGAGAAGAAGCAGAAGCCGCCACCTGAGGCCTAAGCAAGGGCTCATCGCCGCCATAGATCAGGGCGGAAAATGGCCCATTCCGCACAAAGCGAAAAAGGGAGCCCTCCTCCTCTGCCACTCCCTCGATGCTCCCAAGCGCCTCCGTGTGGGTTGCGCCAAGCGCAGTGACAATCGCAACATGGGGGCTCAATGTGGAGGCGAGCTTTGAGATTTCCCCAGGCTGGTTTGAGCCGAGTTCCAAAACAGCAGCCTCGTGGGCTGCAGTGAGCAAGAACACGCTCATCGGCAATCCCACGCGGTTGTTGAGGTTGCCAGGGCTTCGAAGGGTGTGAATGCCCAATGCCTCAAGCACACGGGCACTCATTTCCTTGGTTGTGGTCTTTCCAATGGCGCCCGAGATGGCGATCACCCACCGCAGCCGCCCTTCTTTTTCGAGGCGTTCGCGGTGAAAAGCGGCGAGCTGGCCAAGCGCTTCCAGCGTACAACCAACCCGAACAAAGGGCAGGCCGCGCGAGCGCAACAACTCAGCCGCGTCGGCACTGGAGATGAGGGCAGCACGGGCGCCCTTAGTGAAGGCTTCTTCCAAATGTGCATGGCCATCGTGTTTTTTTCCCACAAGGGCAACAAAAAGCGCGCCCTCTTTCAGGGTGCGGGAATCGGTTGATACCCCAACTGTGCGCAGTTCCCTAGGCCCAACAAGATGGCCTTTCGTCGCAAACGCAACTTCACCGAGATCAAAGGACACCTGGTTTTGGGGAATGGGTGTGGCCATCAATCACCTCCCAACCTTGGCAAGCCTTTGCTTTCGCAACTCAATGGCTTTGCGGGCAATCAGGCGATCATCAAAAGGACGGCGCGTGCTTCCGATGATTTGATGGGTTTCGTGCCCTTTTCCGGCGATGAGGACAATGTCACCGGGTTGTGCCGAAAGGATGGCCATCTCAATTGCCCGCCCGCGATCGATTTCAACGAAATAGCCAGAATGGGCTTGGGAAAGGTGGCAGCCTTCCACCCAGGGAATGCCGAGCCCCTTGAGGCCACATACGATGGCATCGACGATCGATTGAGGATTTTCGCTTCGGGGATTGTCGCTTGTCACGATGACAATATCGGCACGCTCTCCCGCAACCCGACCCATGAGGGGGCGCTTCCCGGAATCGCGATCACCTCCGCAGCCAAAAACCACAAGAAGGCGCCCCTTCACAAGGGGCCGAAGGGCCTCAAGCATCCGGCCGAGGGCATCGGGCGTATGGGCATAATCGACAAACACCCTGACTCCATCAAGACCATCCACCGCCTCAAGCCGGCCTGGCGGCCCTTTGGCAGAAGCGAGGGCCTGAGCCGCCGCCTCAGGCTCCGTACCAAGGGCCAAAAGCACCGCAAAAGCAACCAAGAGGTTTTCGAGATTGTGGGCGCCAACGAGAGGAGATGTGAGGCGCATCTTGCGGCCTTTGACCTCAAGCTCAGCCCAAATGCCCTCTGCGCTCGAGTTGTAGGCGAGCAAGGAGATTTCTGCCTCTCCTTGGGCCCAAGAAGCGATGCGCCAAAGATCAGGCGCAGCCCGGGCAGAAAGGGCACTGGCCAGCCGCGCCCCCCACGGTGTTCCCATGTGAACCACCTGGTGGTTGGACCCAAGCTCTAAAAAAAGCCTCGCCTTCGCTTGAAAATAAGCCTCCATCGAAGCGTGAAAATCGAGGTGGTCTTGACTGAGATTTGTGAATGCAACAGTATCAAATGTGATTCCATCCACCCGATGAAGGGCCAGCGCGTGGCTTGAAACCTCCATGACCAGATGGGTGGCTCCCTGCTCACTCGCCTTACGGGCGAAACGGGAGATTGCATCGGCTTCAGGTGTGGTAAGCGATGTTTCGAAGCGCAAGCCTCCAGGGCCTCTGGCTTCGATCGTTCCCATCAATGCTGGTGCCCAACCAAGCCTTCGAAGCGCATCGTCGATGAGCCAAGTGGTGGTCGTTTTGCCGTTGGTTCCTGTGACTCCAACCACCTTGAGCTTGCGGGTGGGATGCCCATGAATCAGCTCTGCGATTGGGCCAAGGGCTTTGCGCACATCGTCCACCAAAACGACAGGAACTGGCGAAGTCAGGGGGCGATCGCTGAGAAGCGCCACCGCTCCCCTTTGGAGTGCATCTTCGATGAATCGAGCGCCATCGTGGTTTTGGCCACGCCAAAACGCAAAAATATCACCTCGTTCAACGGCCCGAGAATCGATGCGAATGTCGCCAATCGATGGGTTGCCCTCACCGAGAATTCCCTTAACGAAATGCACTTTGCGCAATGAATCAAATGTGATACTCATCGCTTCCTCCAAGGGCCTTCTGCTCCAAACCAGGTCTTCACTTGATCCTCTTGTTCAAGGGCCTGGGCGGCGAGCACCGAGGGCGGTGTCAGGGTAAGGTGCAAGGTCGTCCCCTCTGGAACGCGCAGGCCAGGGGGAGGTTCCTGGGCTGTTACAATGCCAGTGCCTGAAAGCTCCGCATGAAAGCCTTGCTCGTCCAAAATTTTGAGGGCTCGTCGAAGAGGTAAGCCCAAAAGCGATGGCACGATGCGGCCGTTTTCGTTCGATACCGCTAAGGCGCTTGGTTGTTGCAATTGGCCGCCTGGCGCCTGGGGCAGGTTCAGGGATGGAGAACGCAAGGCCAGTTTTGGTCGCTCAGTGCGAATGCGTGGGGGCACCCCAAGGTGTTGAAGCGCCGCTTCTCCAACACGTCGAAACACTGGGCCAGCCACAACGCCACCATAGTGATCGATGACTGGCTCTTGGATCACCACAGCAATCACCAGGCGGGGGGCATCGGCTGGAACAAAACCCACAAAGGAAGAAAGCCAACGGTTTGTGGCGTATCCCGGCCCGCTGCCTGACATTTGCGCCGTCCCCGTTTTGCCTGCAACAGGGTAGCCATCGATGGCCGCTTCTGCCCCTGTCCCTCCCTCCCCTGTGACAGCAATCAGCATATCGGCCACAAGGCGTGCCACTTCTTGCGAGAGCACACGCCTCCGAAGCTCAGGCAAAAACTCTTCAACCTGTCCGCTTTGGCCATCTTCAATCCGACGCACGATGAGCGGCTTCATGAGTTTTCCGCCATTGGCAATCGCTGCCATTGCCATTGCCA
>JANWYL010000210.1 GCA_025056955.1 Sandaracinaceae bacterium
CCACGGAAGCTTGGCTTAAGGCCCTTCGTGCCAACTCCAGCTCAGCAGCAATGATTTTCGGCTTAAGGGCTTCGGAATAGGCCCTTGGATCTGTGAGGTAGCGTTGAATTTCTTTGGGTGGTTCTTCGATTCCAATGGGCTTGACGTAGTCAAAAAGGGCATCGCGCAAAGCCTCAGCACTCGGATATCGCTCGTCTCGGTTTCTGGCCATGGCCTTGAGCAAAATGGCCCGAAAGCGCCCTCCGATTTGAGGTTGAATCCGCAAAGGGTCCGGGAATTGGCCCTCCAACACCCGCAAAAGAATCTGGTGGGGATTTTTACCAGTAAAAGGCAATACCCCTGTCACCATGTAGTAGAGCACTGTCCCCAACGCAAACACATCAGCGCGCCCGTCCAACTCTTGGCCTTCGATTTGCTCAGGAGCCATGTGCCCAGGAGAGCCAATGATCTGGCCTGTCGCCGTCATCGATTGGGCATCCCGCATGGCAGCGATACCGAAGTCTGTGAGCTTGATCTCCCGCTTTTCGTGAAGGAGAAGGTTTTCGGGCTTGACGTCGCGGTGAATGATCCCTTTAGAGTGTGCCAAGGCAAGCGCATCAGCGATTTCAATGCCAAAACACGCAGCCACTTCAGGAGGCATCGCCCCCTCTCTTTCGACGTGGTCCTTGAGCGTGGGCCCTGTAAGAAGCTCACTTGCGATGTAGCACTCTTCTGAGCCCTCTCCAGAGTAGTCGTATATCTCAAGGATCGCCCGATGCCTAAGACGCGCAACACTTTGCGCCTCTCGACGGAAGCGCATCCTCGCTTCGGGAGTGTTCCGAAGGTGGGGATGTAAAATTTTTAGCGCCACCTCTCGCCCGAGGAGCGTATCCATGGCGCGATAAACAGTTGCCATCCCACCATGGCCGAGCTCACTCATGAGCTCGTATCTTTCAAGTTTGGGGAGCACGTCTGCGGCTGCCCTAGACTAGCAATTCCTTGCTCCCTTTCCACTCAATCCACAAGTTGCTGCAGACTTTGGTCGCAAAACCTTGCCTCTTGACACCCGCCTCACACATCCAAGGACGAACCGACACCGCCCCTTCCCTTAAGCTCCTTCGAACCCTTCTCTGCGAGCTGGCCCACACTCCCCCCATGAATTATGCTCAACTTCTGAGAGGCGCTCACTTCAAATGCCTGTACCATCTTCTGCTCGGCACTCCGCTTCACGGGAGGAGCTCGATCGCTTGCTTGGGCGGTTGCTTCTGAGGCTCAAGTTCCGGCGTACCGTTGAAACGATGGGCATTTTGGCAATTGGGGGAAGTGGAAGTACCTTGCTTCTTTGTGTGGCTCAAAGCGAGGGGTGGATCACTTCCAGCGAGGCATTTGGCGTGTGGGGGGCTCTCATGCTTTTGATTGTGATTGGTGGGCTCATCAGCTGGAAGTGGCCTCGCCTCTCCACGTTTGGGCTTGCCTTGGTCCTCGATCGCGCCCTCGCCAAAGAAGGTCAAATCGCTTCTGCTTGGGCCTTGCGTGATGACCCAAATCCATGGGCAGCCCTTGGGAGAAAACGTGCCACAAAGATTCTCCACTCCCTTTCGTTTTCAAGCTTGGCCCCCCTTGTGCCCTCAAAGAGGGCAAGGTTAGCCCTTCTTGCTCTTGCACTAAGTGGCCTTTTTCTCGCCATTTTCCCCTCGGTTCATCCACCTGGCCAGCGCGCGCGCCCCTCCCTTGAGGCAACCAGAGCTGGATCGAGGCAAAGCCATGCGGCCGTGCTGCTTCCCGAAGCACAAGCCTTGGCGCTGCGCATCGAGCGGCTCCGAGCCATGGAGCTGCGCACCGAAGAAGCCCGCCAAATCTTCGAATTGCTTGAGGGCCTCTATCGGAAAGTGCAAAGCGGGTCAATTTCTCTTGAAGAAGCTTCACAGGTCCTCACGGAGCTCGAGTCCAAGCTTCGAGCGATTCGCGAAAGAGAACAGCGCCTCTTTCACTCCCTCGCCTCTGCCTTGGCCGGCCCAGAAGTCCCGCCAGTCAAGCACTTGAAGAAAACCCTTGAAAGCGGTGAGCCCCGCGAAATCCAAAAAGCGCTTGGGCAACTGGCTGAGGCCATTGAAAAGCCGCTTTCCCCTCGGGCACGTGAGCTTCTGGCCCAGAGTCTCGAAGAAGGAGCCAAAACCTTGGCCGACCTCACTTCTGCCCAACAAAAGCCTCAAGGAGAATCGCTCCCTGGCAAAGGCACTCCTCTCCCTGAGCGCTCCCCTCAACCAAAGAACCAAGCTCACCAAAACCCTGGTCCTGGAACCACTCCCCTCTCTCCATCCACCTCCCCCACCGACCCAGCATCCCCCTCCCCTGGGGCGCAGGGTGCCTTCGAGGCGATTAAGCGCGCCTTTGAGGCAAGCGCCCAGGCCCTGCGCGATGGCCGCAATGAAAAAGCCGCCCAAGCCTTGAAGCAAGGTGGCGAGGGCCTATCCCGTCACACCTTTGAGCTCTATGAACTCGAGCGTGTTCTTGAGCACTTCCGCCAGGCAATGAGCAATGCCACCGGAGCCCAGGCCTTCCCCGAGCCCTTTGGTCGTGCTCTCCCGGGAGGAGGCCAACCAGGCCCACCAAACTCCACCCAAAGCATGCAACCACGAGGTGAAGGTAAGCAAGCAGCTCACCTCCTTTCTGAATCAACCGCCACACCTTCTGCTGAATCGAATCACACGATTGCCCTTCCGACTGACACCCAAGCGGCATCAGGAGGCCAGGCTGGAAACGAACACGACCCATCACGCCTCTCCAGGCCAAGCGAACGCCTGAGCGGAGGGGTCTCGAGGGGCATTGACCCTCTCCATACCCAAGCAGGGCCAAGCCGTCGCCAAGTCATCCGAGAAGCAGGAGCGAGAGGCTTTACCGTACAAAGTTACCGCCGCGTTTACACCGACTACCTCAACCACGCTGAAGAAGCCCTCTTTCGCGATAGGGTTCCAATCACCCAGCGCCACCTGGTTGATCGCTACTTCGAACTCATCTCCCCCCATGATTGACACCTCAATGCGATTGATGCCAAACCATACTCCACCCAACCAAACACCATATCGTTTCATCATTTGCAACCGCAGGCATCTTTTCTTATCAACTTCTCTCTTGCACGTCTTCGCATCTCACCTATTCTATCACCCTATCCAATGCCCTCTGAACCAAGCGCCCCACCTGAACGTGACCTTGAAAACTTTGCCGACACCTTTCACCGTCTCCGTTCCGCAATCGAACAAGTTGTGATTGGCCAAAGCGAAATCATTGAAAAGGTGTTGATTGCGATTTTCGCTGGAGGTCACGTTCTCCTGGAAGGGGCTCCTGGGTTGGGCAAAACCCTTCTTGTGCGCACAATCGCCCAGTCCATGCGCCTTTCTTTTTCTCGGATCCAATTCACCCCTGACCTTGTGCCGGCCGACATCCTCGGCACCACTTTGATCGCCGAGGGTCCTGGTGTGCGCCACCTCGAATTTCGGCCAGGCCCCATCTTTGCTGAAATCGTGCTTGCTGACGAAATCAACCGCGCAACCCCAAAAACCCAAAGCGCCCTCCTCGAAGCGATGCAAGAGCAGGCTGTGACCGTTGGCAAAGAAAGCCGCCCTCTTCCACCCCTTTTTTTCGTGCTTGCCACCCAAAACCCAATCGAGATGGAGGGCACCTATCCCTTGCCCGAGGCCCAGCTTGATCGCTTTCTTTTCAAGCTCGTGGTGCGCTTCCCTCCCCACGAAGCCCTCCTTGCGATTGCTGAGCACATTGCTGGGCAGGGCCTCCCAAGTGTCCAAGCCGTGATAGGGCGCGAAGAATGTTTGGCTTTCCGGGCGATGCTTCGAGGAATTCCCCTGCCTCCTCACGTCAAGGAATTCGCCGTTTCACTGATCGAAGCCACCCATCCCGAGCACCCTCTTGCCCCTCAAGGCGTGCGCCGCTTCATCCGATATGGCGCAAGCCCCCGGGGCATCCAGGCCTTGCTTCTTGGGGCCAAAGTCCGTGCCCTCTCCCGACACCGCCCCCTCGTCGGTATCGATGACATCGAAGCCCTCGCCCACGTGGCCCTGGCGCACCGCTTGGTCCTCAACTTTGAAGCCGAAGCAGAAGGCATCAACCCCTCTGCCCTCATCGATGAGGCATTGGAAGCGGCCCGTAAAACCATTGGCCTCTCAAAGCCCCAGCGGAAATGATGAAGCATACCATCTTTGACGCGCACGACCTTCGGCGCCTCGAGGGCTTGCGTTTGGTCCTCAAGCGGAGTGCTGAGAGCCACTACCGCGGCGAGCGCCCAAGTCGCAAAGCAGGAAGCGGCATCGAACTTTTCGACTATCGCGAATACAGCCCAGGCGATGAATTTCGGTCCATCGACCCCCTCGTTTATGCCCGGACGGGCCGCCTCATGGTGCGTCTCTTTCGTGAAGAGTCCGACCTCGCCGTGCACATCTTCCTCGACATCTCTCGCTCCATGCAAACAGCCTTGGGAACCAGCGACCCGCTTCTTTGGTCCAAGCGTTTGGTCGCTGCCTTGGCCTATATCGCCCTTTCGGGCCTCGACCGGGTCTCCGTCGGGATCTTTCACGCCCAGCATTTCCGCGCCCTCCCCCTTCGACGCGAGAAGGGGGCTTTCGCATCCCTTCTCCGCTTCCTTGAGGAAGCACAACCAAAGGAGCCAGATGCTCCAGGAAAAACAGACATCTTGGGCTTTGCCCGCAATTGGCTGGCCAGCGCACCGACCCGCGGGCTTCTCATTGTGGTCTCTGATCTCTATGATCCCCAGGGTGTTGAAAAGGCCTTTGACCTGCTTCGCCGCCATCACCTCGAGGTGGCTGTGGTCCAACCATACGAAACATCGATCGCCAAACACCTCGCTCGCTTGGGACCAGACCTCCATCTCCTTGACAGCGAAAGCGGTGAAGTCCTCTCCCTCGAAGCCTTGTCAGATGCCGATTTTGAACGCATCGATGAGGCCTTTGCTCAATACCGGCGCAAGCTCGAGGCCTGGTTCCGAAGCCGAAACATCCGGT
>JANWYL010000211.1 GCA_025056955.1 Sandaracinaceae bacterium
AGCTCTTCTTCAAGCAATCCGCAGTAGAATCCTATAATGGAAAATGCCAGTTGTTTTTGCTAATGTGTTAGTGGAGAGTGAAGATGAAAAGGCCAGTTTTGATAAGCCTTGCCATCGTGATGGTTGTGCTTTTTGGAGGAGTTGAGTCCATCAATGCGCAAGGACGGGGTGGAAAAGGAGGGGGAGGAAGCAGCGGAGGGGGCGGGGATATCACGACCTATAACTTTGAGGATGATCTTGTGACTGGCGATTTGGTGCGCCCTGATGGAGAGTTGCTCCACGTGCGACGGAGAGGGCGCCGGAACTCCCTCATCCGCATTCGAGAGCACTTCATTCCTGAGATGCTGAAGAGTGTTGAAAACCTTTAATTTTGGAGAGAAGAGGGAATGGCTCAATCAAAGTTGGCAATCACCTTCCGCATCTATGAGGGAGAAAAACTCCTGCGTACGGAAACCTTGTCGCAGGACGTGATCCGCATTGGAAAAGCCCCAAACAATCACGTGCGGATCGAAGATGAGCACGTTTCAAGAATGCACGCGGCAATTGAAGTGGCTGGGCCAGAAGAAGTCCACATTGTCGATTTGGGCTCTGCAGCGGGTACAATCGTCAATGGCAAAAAGATCAATAAGGCCCAGCTTCGCAACGGAGACGAAATCGTTATTGGCGGAAAACGGGTTGTTGTGGAATTCTCGGTGAGTGAAGGGGATGAGGAACCCACGACCGTTGGGGTGAGGCCCCCAATTGCAGGAGCGCCTCTCCCATCACCTTCACCCGCTCAACCTGTACTTGGGGGCGCTTCGCCCTTTTTGGCCGCTTCTGGAACATCTGCTCCTTCTTCGCCTTTTGCTCCTCCTTTGGCTGTTCCAAATCCCTTTGCGCCTGCGCCTTCTCCTGGTGCGACTGCTTCAGCTCAAAGTGGTGTTGCCTCCTCTGAAGATGCAGTCCAATACGGGATTTTAGCAAGTGCTCCCCCACCAAATCCAAGCGAGGTGGAAACGGATCAGCCTGCCGTTGAGGTGGTGATCATGTGGGGAGAGCGCACCATCCTCCATGTTGCTCACCTCTCCCCCCCCCGTACCTTTGTGGTTGGTGAGCTCGATGTGCAACCCGATTACTTGATTGGGGAAGAAGTGCTGGGGATGAAACAACTTCCAGTTGTGGTGGTGTCTGGGGGGGCAGCATCAGCGGTTATTCCACGGGATGCAAGCGTGATGGTGACGCTTGGCGATCGAACGTGGACGATGAATGAGCTGCGTGCTCAAAATAAGCTTCGACCTTCCTCTGCGCTTGCCAATGCGTTTGAATATCCCCTTGAGCCTTCCTCAACAGTGCGCATCCAATATCGTGGATTCACCTTTGTGGTGAAGCCAACAGTGCAAGGAAAGCCAGTTGGGGTGGCTGAGGGAGGAGTGCACTGGAGCCAACACATGTGGACCGCTTTTTCCTTCGGTGTCCACATGGTTGTTCTTCTGATGTTTTACTTCCTTCCTCCACGCCCTGCATCTTTGTCACTCGATCTCCTTTCACAAGACTCTCGGCTTGTCCAGTACCTCTTGCAACCTCCTGAAACCGTCGAAGAGAAAAATCCTGAGTGGGTGCAAGAGCAAAAGAAAAACGACGAGCAAGAAGGGGGCACAGGGAAGCGGCACAAGGATGAAGAGGGTGCAATGGGGGATCCAAAGCATCAAAAAACCAGAAACCGCTATGGGATTGAAGGTCCTGCCAACAACCCTGATCCCCACATGGCAAGGCAACAAGCGATCGAGCAAGCGCGGACGGCTGGTGCGATTGGTGTGCTTCAAAGGATGGTTGGCGCGTGGAATTCCCCAACCTCTCCCTACGGACGTGATACGGCACTTGGCACCGATCCGATGAGTGCCCTTGGAGCCCTCATGGGTGATCAAATTGGGGGCAACTTTGGGTTTGGTGGGCTTGGGCTCGCGGGGACTGGGCGCGGAGGGGGCGGAACAGGTGAAGGCACGATTGGCCTTGGCAGCTTGGGGACGATTGGCCACGGGGCTGGAACAGGTTCTGGTCAAGGCTATGGAGCAGGGGCGGGGAGCTTCCGCGGAAGGACTTCTTCTGTGCCTCGGATTCGCACGGGCGATGCCGAAGTGAGGGGATCGCTTTCGGCAGAAGTGATCCGGCGGATCATTCGGCGGCACATCAACGAAGTCCGCTTCTGCTATGAGCAAGAGCTTCACACCCGTCCAGATTTGGCTGGGCGTGTGGCTGTGCAGTTTTTGATATCCCCGACTGGCTCGGTGGCCAATGCGCAAGTGGCAAGCACTTCCCTCAACAATGAGCGGGTTGAAAATTGCATCGTGCAAGCGGTTCGTCGGTGGACTTTCCCTGCTCCTGATGGTGGCGGAGCAGTGCTTGTGACCTATCCCTTTTTGCTCGAGGCAGCAGGAGGTGGAGAGTAAGATCGCTGGGTAGGTTATGGAGCTCCCCACCGCTTGGAGAGTGTTTGGTAATGCTTTAGGGGTGTGGCATGGGTTGTGCTTTTGAGAGGGAAGGTTTGAGGCATTTGTGGCCAGTATGGTTTTTGAGCTTGACACTTTTGGGCAGTGAGTGTTCGCGAAGTCGCGTGGAATCGCTCAACGCGATGAATGAAGGTGCAATGCTTGCTGCTCAGAAGCGTCACATCGAAGCGGTTGAAAAGCTGGAGAGGGCAATTGCCCTGGATCCGAGCAACGATCAGGCATATTGGAATTTGGCGATTGTGCACATGGAGCTTCAGCGTTTTGAGGCGGCGCGTGATGATCTCCGGCGGGCGATTGAAGCCAATCCCCATAAAGCCGGGTACCAGGAAAAATTGGGGACAGTTCTTGTTGAGCTTGGTGATCTTGAGGGCGCCAAGCGTGCTTTTGAGCGGGCAATCGAGGTGGATCCAGACCTTTTCAAGGCTTATTTCAAACTCGGTCAGGTGCTTGAGCGCCTCGATGATCCTCAAAATGCCCTTCGCCGATACACAGAAGCCATTCAAAAGGGGCCTCGATTCATCGAGGCATATCGGGCGCTTGGAAGGCTTTATGCCGACTTGGGATACCTGACCGAAGCGGCACAGGTGCTAAGGGGTGGCCTTGAGGTGGTGATTCGTGGCACAAAAGACGAGGCGGAGCTCCATCATCTCCTTGGCACTGTTTACCAACAGCAAGGGAACCATGAGGGAGCTGTGCAGGAATTTCTTGCGGCTTTGCGCATTGAACCAGCGATGCATGAGACGCTCTTCTCTTTGGGCTGGACCTATGCGCTTATGAACAATCGGGAGGAGGCACGGCGCTATCTTAGGCGTTTTGTGGACAATGCCTCTGGCAGTGCTCCCTTCCATTACGTAAAAGCCGCGCGAGATCGTTTGGCAGAGTTGGAACAACCATAAAGTTTTTCGTCGGGTGAGGAGGAACTGTGGAAGAGCCGGTGAGCATTCGAGAGCTAACCGAAGAGGAAAGGCATCGTCTGAGAGAAATTGAAGAGTCAATTCCGAAATTTGAAAGCCAAAAGCGCTGGTCTGACCTTACGAAGGCCTTGATCGCGAAGGCCGAGCTCGTGCCTGGAGTTGAGGAAAAGGTCGCGCTCTACACTCAAGCTGCGACGATTTATCTCGAACGATCGGCCAATCAGGTCGAAGCGATCAAGTGCTTGGAGATGGTGCTTGAATTGGATCCTGCCAATCTTCGCGCGATCACGCAGCTCAAGGAGCTTTACGAAAAGCGAAGGGACTGGGAGAAGCTTTTGCGGGTGCTTGAACGTGAGACGATGCTTCTCGATCCGGGCGACCGGGCCCTGCGCTACGCCGAAATGGCCCAACTCGCAACAGAGAAGCTGCGAAAGCCAGAGGCCAGCATTGACCTTTGGCGGAAAGTGCTCGAGTATGAGCCAGACCATAGGGAAGCCCTTGGCGCTCTCGCTTCTCTCTATGAGAAAATGAGGGATTGGAGGGCCCTTGCGGAAGTTATTGAAAAGCAGTGCGATTTGGCAAGCGGTGAGGAGCTCAAGCAGCTTCTTGGGAAGCTTGGTTCTGTTTACGGCGAAAAGCTCAACGATGACGAAGGTGCAGCCAGGGTCTACGAACAACTTCTGACATTTGATCCAGAGGATAAACGAATTCAAGAACAACTCAAACGGAGGTATGTGGCGCTTCGGGCATGGGATCGCCTCGAGGCTTTTCTTGAGCCCGCTGGCAAAACGGACGAGCTTATCAAGATTTATGAAAGAGAGGTAGGAAACAAAGAGCTTCCTCGCGGTGAGCAAATCGCTCTCCTTTTTCGGATTGCCCGCTTGTGGCTTGCCCAAGGGAAGCCCGATCGGGCGATCAAGGCCTACGAAAAGGTCTTGGAGCTTGACCCAGAGCATGTCGAGGCGGCGGTTGCTTTGTCACCTCTCTACGAAGAGGTGGGGGATTGGAAGAAGGTGGCAAATGTTTATGAGATTCGGCTTCGCCACCTCGAGAGGCCTGAAGAGCGGATTCAGTTGCTCCAAGAAGCGGCACGGATCTACGAGGAAAAGCTTAAGCAAAGTGAGCTGGCACTGGGCAAATTCATCGAGGCTTTTGTGCTCGATCCAAGCATCGATTTTCTAAGAGAAAATGTGCAACGCTTGGGTGAGCTGCTCAAGAAATGGGACTCTGTGGTCGAGGCCTATACAAAGGTGCTTTCGACGGTCGAAGAAGCATCTTTGCAAGTGGTTTTGAGATTTGAGCTAGGGGGGTTTCTTTGGAAGATCGGCCGAATTGACGAAGCGATTGCTGCATATCGGGCGATTGTGGAGCTTGATGCCCTCTATGAACAAAGCGCTCGCCATGCCGAACTGCTAGAGACCATTGAAAGGCGGCTTGAAATCGAAGGCGATCCAGAGACGCGCCGATCCCTTGCCTATCGAAAGGCTGCTCTTTTAGCGGGTCCTCTTGATCGCTTGGTTGAAGCAATTGAGGCGTATCAACAAATCATGACGGAGTGGGGGGACGAAGAGATTGAGGCCTATGCTGCGCTTGAG
>JANWYL010000212.1 GCA_025056955.1 Sandaracinaceae bacterium
CACAGCACAATCAACACCTTCTCTTTTCGCCCATTCGGCAAGCCGCTCGACTTTATGCTTCGCATCCCGATAGAAACGCCTTCGGCGCAGCACATGGTTGATCGCACCTATCGCCCGCTTGCTCAGCCAATCGCTGGCCCGAAGGCAATCCAACGAAAAATCAAAATGGAGATCGCTCAGGTGAAGCAGCCGAAACATCTCTCCCCCTTCGTGACTCCCCGTCTGTAGAAATGCAAGCCTGCCTTCGCATGAGCAACCCCTTGTGAATCCCTGGAGATACACCCCCGCCTGCCCACCACCATGGCCAAAAAAGGCCCTTCTCCTAAAAATTCATCCCAAACCAAAAGCCCCCAAACATGCCTTGACAAATTCGCTCTATCATTCCATCATTTGAAAAAAATTAAAAATGTCATCCCCTCGCAACTCACAAGAGGCATCATGTGGCCCACACGAAGGAGGTTCCCTCGAACTTCCAGACACTTCAACTCTTTTGAACCTTGCGCAGATGTTTCAAGCACTGGGTGATGAGGCTCGGCTCACCCTTGCTTGGATCCTCTCGAAAGGCGAGCGTTGCGTGGGTGATCTTGCGGAAATCACCTCCACTCCTGTCTCAACCATTTCCCAACGGCTACGGGTACTCCACCAATCACGAATCGTGAAACGCAGAAAAGAAGGAAAGCACGTGTACTATTCCTTGCATGATGCCCATATCGAGTCGTTGATCATCTCCGCCTTCTCCCATGTCGAGGAGAAAGGTGCTTCAACATCAAGGAGGAAAACATGAGTCAATCACAACACAAAACACACCCTCATCATGAGCATGTCCACGGCCCTGGGTGTGGTCATATTGCCATACGCCATGAGGGTCACGTGGACTACCTTCACGATGGCCATCTGCATCACCCAACTCCAAATGGCTACGAAGAGCATGTCCTAGGTGTCGATGAGCGCACACCGAAAAAGTGCACTCCAGATCACCATTGCGGAGCCCACGACCCTGCCCACCACCACGGTGAAAACTGTGGTCACCCAGCCTTCCCCCATGGCGACCACATCGACTACCTTGTCGACGGCCACCTCCACCACCCCCACGGTGACCATTGCGATAACCACGGCCTCGTCGAAATCGTCTAGGTGTTCAACCGACTGATTGCTGCCATACCCCACCAACTGGTTGCTGGTCGGGGAGGCGCCCAGCATCTCTGGCGAAGGCACCCACAGGTTGAATCCCAAGAAAGAAAGCCAACCCAAGCGCACCACCTAGCGTTGATACTGGTCCAAAGAGAGGAGGCCAAAGGGCAAGGATGGTCACCACAGCAGCCCCACCAATTGAAGCCAATGCAGCCCCAATTAGAGGCAAGCGCGCGCGCCGAAGCACTGGAAATGGATCTGTCGTTGACACCAAGCGCGCCCTGGCGATCCCCTTTGATGGAGGCTCAACCAACCACACCCACACCTCCTCACCAGCCCTCACCCACCTCTCCACCTGGGTGTCATAGCCCTGAAAGGTTGATGCTTGCGGCCAGGCAGCCTCAAAGGCGTTGGCATCGCCCCACTGTGGCTTTAATTCACACCACAGTGTGGCCCCTTCCTCTGGTTTGACCACAAGCCTTCCCCTCCCCGGCACTTCCCCCTCACCCCCCATTATCTCAATGCGAGTGGCCTTGTCGGTGAACAAAATGCGTCGCGGGCCTGGCACAGTCATTGCCCGGCCGATTTGCTTGACTTCTCGCCGGGCGAACACCCCTTCTTCCCCATGCCCCACAACCACCTGCGCCTTGAACAAGTGGCCACCCTTAGCTGCTCGCCTCATTTCGCGAAAGAGGCAGCCAAGGGCCACCCACCGTCCCCCAGTGTCAAGGGCAATCAACAGTGCATTCACCCACATGGCGCTGAGTGCGAGCACTCCCATGAGCTCATAAGGGAGCTGCCACATATTGCCTCCTATTCAGCCAAGGCCTCTAGCTCAGCGTCCAAGCGCCGCTCCTCACGCGGCGCTAGCTCTATTCCATGCGCGAATTTTTGAGCGACCTCCCCCTTTGGCCGAATCGGTTTCGGTCGAGAAAAACGAAACACAAAAGTGCGCAGCAGATAGAGCAACATGCTTGGTTCATCGAGGCGGGGATCAATGCGCCCAACACACTCCTCCTTGTGTTTTTCTGCAAGAACTGAACAGTGCAAACCCGCCCGGTTGTGGTGGATGGTGTGATAGCCGTTGTTGCACATGATCCAGTTAAACCATCTCCCCACAAAATTGCGACTGTGGTTCCATTCGCTCTCCAGATCACAACCGTCATGCTGAATCAAGTTGATCCTCAAAATCCCTCTTGCTCCCCATAGCTGGGGCATCACGATGAAAAACAAAGTCGTCCAGAAATCAAAAATGAACAAAATCCCTGTAAGCCCAAAAGCAAAAACCTGTTCCATCAAATACTGGGATCGAAAATCCGCCTGCCGCGTGGTCAGAGACCAACGCCGCACTCCCCGGAAAGTGTAGGGGCCAACCACATTGGGAAAGTGAATCAAATTGAGTAAATGCCATCTAAAGGAAACATGCGATGGAGAAGCCCAATCGGGCTGGCCATCATCATCAAAATGATGGTGCACGAGATTGTGAGAAGCGATGTTGGCAGAAGCTGGATAAAGCGCACCAAAGCTTAAAACACAGCGAAAGAGTCGATTGAGTGTCTTCGATTTGAAAATGCCTTTATGTAAATGGTTATGAATGACAACCGCATTCAAAAACGAAAGGGCACATGCGAGCACAAAAACAATCGGATTTCGTGCAGGAGGCCAAAAATACATCGCAAATAGCGTGGTGATGTAGAGGCCAACAATTCCAAGCTGACGACGATCGGCGCGATGGTGAAGAAGCCATGTATCGACACGCTTTGAGGACTTCATGGTTGAGCTGGGAATTAAATCCTTCTTCTCCACACCCTCTACATCCATTCAATCCTCCTCTCCTTCTGCCATAACGCTCGATCGAATTTGAATTTTCATTGGGTTAAATGCTCTCGCCATCTTATGGTGGTTCGCATGATAGTAAATCCCGAAAAAGAGCCGATTCCCAAGCCAAAACCAGCCACTGTCAAGGTTTACTGGCTGAATTTTTCCGCCAGGAACATGGGCATTGTGCCCAGACCAGTTAAAGTGAATCACAAAAAGCGCAGCAAACAAGAATGCAGGCAAATATACAAAGAAAAACAAACCAGGACCCATTAGCGTGTACCACAAAAAAGCCAAGGTTGCACCAGTAAAGAAAGACCAAAAGGAGCGAAAGCGCTCGTAACGCCTTCGGCTGGGCGTGTCCCCGTGGATTTCAAAATACTGCCGCTGAAGCTGGCGCTCAACCTTGACAATGCTGTTGATCACGTAACGCCAAAACGAGGGTTCAGCAGGATGAGGATCTCGCTCCGGATCATCGCTATAGCGATGATGTCTCCGATGCACGATTTCCCATGATGCAAATTTGGTCAACACAATCGCGCCCACGATTTCACCAACCAAACGATTAATCGCTTTGGGAAAATTTCCGTGGGAAGCATTATGCGCGAAAACATGCGCCATAATCATGAGATAGATTGCGGGGATAAGGAGCAAGTGCATCCAGGGTTGCCATTCAGGAGGCCGATAGCCAAATGCATGAAGGAGAGCGATCCCGCTCACCGCAAAAACAAAATAAGCAGTATCGTATTTCACGTAGAAGTAAGGATCCCTTTTGAACTGCGAAAAAGGCAGCGAAGTCCAAAAGCCAGGGCGTCTTTTGGTCACCGCCAAAGGATTCACAGCCGGAACCGACATCGCATCCTCACATGAGCCGATTGATGGCAGTGTGGAACTACCACAAGGTTGGTCACGAGTCATCTCTTTGGGCAAGCCTTGTGTGCGCTCTCTCGCACTGAGCTACCGATGCATAAGCGAGCGCCTAAGCCACTCCTCGAGCCACTGAGCAACCTCTCGCGTGCCATAATGACCGCCCAGGTCCGGAGTGCAAATCCCGTTCTCAATCGCCTCGCGGACCCCTTCAACAAGCATCGCCTCCTCTGCTCCAAAGCCAAAATGGCCCAGCATCATCGCCACACTCAGCACCGTGGCGAAGGGATTGGCGATGCCCTTGCCCGCAATGTCTGGGGCACTCCCATGAACAGGCTCAAAGAGGGCCTGGCACCGCGCGCGCACATGGCTCCATCGATTGTCAACACGCAAGTTGGCACTCGCCGCCATCCCCAGCCCTCCCTGAAGAGCTGCTCCCAAATCGGTTACAATATCGCCAAATAGGTTGTTGGTAACAATCACCTCAAAGTTCTCTGGGGCCCGAATCAGCTCGAGGCACAAGGTGTCAATGTATATGGCCTTTGCCTCAATCTCAGGAAAGTCACGCGCAACTTCGGCAAAAACACGTCTCCACAGGCCGTGCGATTGCGGCAAAGCATTGGATTTGTCGGCCATGTGCACCCGCTTCCGCTGATTTTGGGCTGCATACTCAAAGGCAGCGCGAATGATCCTCTCAACCCCCCGGCGGGTGTGCACTTCTTGGTTGATTGCTATCTCTTCTTGTGTTCCCTGACGGATCACCCCCCCAACCCCCACATAAGACCCCTCGGTGTTTTCACGAAAAACGACAATATCGCAATCACTTGCTCTTTTGCCCCGTAAAGGCATGAGCACATCCGAAAGGCAAATCACTGGGCGAATGTTGCAGTAAAGATCCAGCCCAAAACGCAAACCAAATAAAATCTCTCTTGCATAACCCAGGTCTGGAACACGTGGATCTCCAAGAGCACCAAGCAAGACAGCGTCGCACTCGTGCCAAATCACCCGCTTCACGTCCTCTGGAAAGCCTACACCTTCCTTGAGAAAGCGATCAGCACCAAGGTCAAAGTGCACCACCTCAAAGGGCACTTCCTTTGCCCTCCAGATGACACTTAGAAGCTCGACCCCAACAGGCACAACCTCCTGCCCAATCCC
>JANWYL010000213.1 GCA_025056955.1 Sandaracinaceae bacterium
TCGTTGCCTAAGGCAAGGGCCTGTTCTCCTCGGCGGGTGGATTCGGCAGCGCGAATGGTTCGACCCCTCCACGCAAGCTGCTCATAGTGCTGGGCTTTGCCTAAGTCCTTGCGAGAAAGCCAACACCGCGCAAAAAAGCGCGCAACCTCTGGAAACGACTGGGCCAATTCATCGTTTTGGGCGTCGCAACCTTTCTCGCTCATCTCGGAAATCCACTGGGCAAGCGGGCCTTCTGTGCGACGCAGGCGCTCGAGAAACCAAGGCTCATCCCAACGGCCTTCTTCGATGGCCAAAAGAAGCACTTCTTCCGAAAGGAGCTCCTCCATGGCTTCGCGTTGGGCTTGGCTCCAAAGCGCCTCTTTCATTCCCTCTGCAAAACGCAGCCTGGTCGCCCGGCGCTTGGCTTCTTTGCTCCCGTCCTCGTCATAGGCTTGGAGGGCCCGATCGCGCTCCCCTCGAGCCTCGGCGATTCGAGCGCGGATGATGGGCAGGCGAGCCAAAGGCATGGCCTCGATGCGCTCAAGCGCTCCAAGCCGAGCTTCGCAAAGATCAAGGCGCTCGAGCAGAAGCTCAAGTGAAGGCTCTTCGTGCATCCAGGGCACTTTGCGCAGTGCCTGGTCCAAATCCCCAAGCGTCACAAAATCCTGGTTTGAAAGGCGCGCAAGTTCAAACTCCAGATAAGGAAGGTCATCCGTGATGATGGGGCCATCTTGTGCCAAGGCGCGGACCGCCTGCGTGTCAAGCTCTTGGCGAGCAAGAAGCGCCAAGGGGCGGTCGAGGCCGTAAGGAGCAAAAAAAGGACCTCGCGCCTCGGCTTGGGCAATGAGTGAGGCCTGTGCCTCGCCAAAAGGACGCGCCGTGCGCGACGCCATGAGAACGAGGCTTGAGCGTTCAACCACAAAGCCCCTTACGTGAGGAAAAACCGCAATGAGTGTGCGCAAAACAGTGCGAATGTGCGAGAGTCTTGTGCGAAAGAGGTTGAGCCAGAGGCCAAACACCCCTCCGTCCCGAAGAACGCGGTCCACCTCGCGGAAAAACTCGATCGTGTAGAGGGCACTTGAGCCCGCAAGCCAAGGATGAGAGGGCTGAGAAATCACCGCATCCAGCGAGCGGCTGGGCATCATCGCGAGGATGTTTCGGGCATCATCGACGATGAGTTGCGCTCGCGGATCATCCAAGGGGAAAGGCCGAGCTCTGGCCTGATGGAGAAGGCGCGCTGCCTCCACCACGGCTTCCTCGAGCTCCACGACCAAAAGGCGCTCAAAGCCCGTGGCCAAGGCCAAAGTGGCCGTGTGGCCAGCCCCAAGCCCAACGATCAAGGCTTGCTTGCGTTCCTCTGCAAGCAGCCCGGGCAAAGCACCCAGTAGTACCAGTTCTGGCCCAAAGCCCGGATGACCCACCGCGAACCCCGATTCAGGACGGCCGTCGTTATAAAGCCCAAGCCCCCCCTCATGCCGCAAAATTGTGACTGTGGTGTTGCGGCCCTCACGCAGGAAAACCACCTGCTGATTCCATGACTCATCTGGCCCTTTCACCAAAGCCCGCAACACATCGGTCTGGGCGCTGAGAAGAAAGCGCAGGTGCATGGTCGGCTGCATCCAAAGCGCAATGGTCCAAAGGGCCAATGGCAGAGCGATGACAAGGGCCCGAAACAGCCTTCGATGAATCGCAAATTTCAAGGCAACTCCAGCACCCAGCGCATGGAGCAAGGCAATCCCAAGAAGCGAAGCCTCTGTGCCAAGGGTCGGAATGGCCCAAAGCCCAACCAGTAGAGCGCCAAACAAAGCGCCAAGCGTGTTTGTGGCCAGGAGCAAAGAGGAGGCCGTGCCTGCCTTGGCCCTCTGGTCCACCATGGCCCAAGTCAGAGGAAGACCGGTGCCCAAAACCAAGGCCAAGGGAAAAAGCAAAATGAAAGCCAAAAGAACAATCACCCAGGTTTCATGAGGAACGGTGTCTTCACGGTGGGCAAGCAAGGGCACCAAGCGTTGCAAAAAGGGCAGGAGGCGCATGGCCAGTGGGATCAACAGCACCATGGCGCTTTGGAGGCTTGCAAAAAGCAGAGGAGGTGTAAGGCGCCGGCTCCAACGCTCAGCAAGCCATCCACCAACTGCAATCCCAAGGAGGTATTGCATGAGCATCGCTGAAAAGGCAGGAATCGTCCCGTGCACCACGATGCGGAGCGCGCGCGTCCACAAAACCTCACTTCCGAGGGTGCAAAAACCGCTGAGCGCCGAAAGCAGGGCCACAGTTGAGAGGGGAAGGTTATGACCAGAAGTCGATGGAAGCTCTTCCTCCACGGAAGGTGGGGCTGCCTTGTCCCGAAAGCCAACACCCACAAGGAGCGCAGCGAGAAGGCTCAAAGCAGCACCAATCCCAATCGAAGCCCGCGTGCCAAGGTGTGGCAAAAGCAAAAAACCAGATGCCCACGCACCGATCACAGCACCAAGGGTGTTAACGGCGTAGATCAGCGTGAGAAGGCCTGACCAAGCCCGGGGAGGAGTGAGCAGAGAAAGCACCGGCAAGGTGGCCCCCATTGCAATCGTTGGAGGCAAAAGCACCAAAGCAGCCAAAAAAAGGCGCCAAGCACTAAGTTCCCAAAAGCCCTTCCCTGCACCCACAAGACCATAAAGGGAGCCAATTCCAGGAATGAGAAAGAGGCTCAAGAGCGCCAAAAGCGCTATCACGCCTTCAAGAAGCGCATAGGTTTGGGCGGGCCTCCGGATGCGCTCGACAAAGCGCAAGGCCAGGGCATTGCCCATGGCCAAGCCCAAAAAGAAAAGCGCAAGAACGCTTGCCACCGCCAGGTCGCTTACGCCAAACACGCGGTGAAGCAGGCGGGTCCAGGCAGATTCATAGATCAGGCCAGCTGCCCCTGAACAGAGGAGAGCCAAGGCCAAAATCCAAAACGAAAAAAACACCCTTGAGGATTGAAACACTTGCTTCTCTCGTCAACTCCTTAGGCTCTCGGCCGCTGGTGCCTCTCCACCTTCTTCTTTGATGGAGGGATGCGCATCCAAGTCCTTCTCGAGCCCCGTCAAACTCAAGCGCGCTGGAACACCAAGGGCTGCCTCTCGAAAATGCAAAAAAAGGCTTTGGGCAATGCTCAGCACAGGAACGGCAAGAAGCGCACCGATGATCCCAAAAAAGTGCTCGCCTGCGATGAGGGAAAACACCACGAGCACAGGGTGTACCTTGGCTGCATCACCCATGATTTTTGGGTTGAGCAAGTTGGCCTCGAGCTGGTGAATTCCAATGATCCAAAGCAAGGTGATCACTGCGGTGGGCAAGCCTTGCTGCAAGGCAATCACGATGGCTGGAATTGAACTCAAAATGGCACCAAAAATGGGAATGATTGAGAGCGCGCCAGCAATCAGGGTCAACACCGGCCAGTAGTTCAAGCCAATGAAGTAAAAGCCAATGCCACTTAAGACACCATTTACAAGGCAGATGAGAAGCTGGCCTCGCACCACCCCTGCAAGGCCTCGGTCAATCCGCTCAAGCAAGCGGTCAAAGCTTTCCCGATATTCCTGAACAACCAGCAACCGAAAAAAGCCCAGGATCGCATCTTTTGTGATGAGCATGTAGGCCGAAAGCATGAGCATGATGAAAAACTTAAAAACGCCGCTTACCACTGCTGCAAGAAAAGCCTGAGCAGCCCGAAAGGCCTCCCCAGCAGACCGTTCGCCTTGAAGCAGCTGTCGACGCAAAGCCTCGGTCAGACGCAGTGAAAGTTGACCCCCCGGCGGTGGCGAGAGCGCCCGGGAGTGGATGATGAAACCTCCCCCCTGAGCCGGCTCAATCGCAATCCCCTCAGGAGGCAAAAGCACTTCAAAGCCTCCCTCCGGCCTTGGCAAAAGCAAAATCCCCTCCGAACTGAGCTCGCCTCGCCTTGCGTTTTCCCAAGCACCTTCATCCCCGTTTTCGCCGGCCTCAATCAAGAGCTGCCCTCCGAAGCGCTCAAACCATCGATCGATGGCTGGAAGCCACTCTTCACGGGCATTGTGAATCATGCGCGGCGCTTCCTTGGCCAATTTTTGAAGCTCTGCCGCAAGTAAAGGAATGCCAACCGCAATGCTTGCTGAAATGGCCCCAAGCAAGCTCAAATAGATCAAAAGCACTGCCAGCCACCGAGGCGCATGTTTTTTGCCCAAGCGAATTGCCTCCAGACGATCGACAATTGGGGCAAAAACGTAGGCGACGACCATCGCAAGCGCAAAAGGGGCAAGGACCTCTCTAAAAGCAATCAAAATCAAGAGGGCAAGCGAGCCCGTCACCACGAAAAAGGCAACCCGTCGCCTCCGAATCACGCCAATTCCTTGCACAAATTCGGCCCCTCACGCAAGGTAGGCCCTTGCGATGCCCTCAACTGCCACACCAGGCTCCCCCCGCCAGGGCCCCTACCCTCCCCCGTCTCCTCCGCTTTTTTACACAGATATCCCCAGTTTCTCCTTGAGCACATCGCTCAGTTTTTCTTTGAGCACATCACCAAGCTTGATCCCGCCACGCCCCGTGCTCGATGAACGCAAATCGGTGCTTCGCTCTTCTCCATACTTCAAGGCTTCGTGCCGCCGCTCGTTTCCAACCCGCTTGAAGGAAAGGGTGATGCGACGCTCAGTCACGTTCACCTCGAGAATCTCAGCGAGCACAATTTGCCCCTCCTGGTACACCTTGTGAGGGTCCTCGCCTCGCTCGAGACTCACCTCACTCATCGGCACAAGCCCCTCAACGCCGCGCTCAAGCTCAACGAAAATGCCAAAGTCAGCAACCGACAGCACCCTCACTTCGAGGACTGTGCCCACAGGGTAGTCCATCGGAATGCGCTGCCAGGGGTCCTCGTACAGTTGCTTGATGCCAAGGGATACCTTTTTTTCTTCGTGGTTGATCGAAAGGATGATTGCCTCGACCTCATCACCCTTTCTATAGA
>JANWYL010000214.1 GCA_025056955.1 Sandaracinaceae bacterium
CCGCTCGAAGCGTTCGCGGATGAAGTGGCACTGCTCAAGGTGGGTGCGGTCGATTTCTTGAAGGAGGCGGATCGACATGGCTTCTTCCTCCTCGAGGATGTCGGAAGGGGCCTTGCGCTTCTGAATCACAAAGGCCGATTCCAGGGCATGCTCGAGGCGAATCCGATAAAAGTCTTGCTTGTGCCGAAGGCGATCCTGACGCGCCCTGTGGGCTTCGCGGAATTCTGGATCCTCACGCCACACTTCTTCGGCGCGCGCATAGAGGCGTAGGTTGATTGTGCGACGGAAGAGGTGCTCGTGGAGCTCCGCATCCTCGGCTTCGCGCTCCTGCCAGCCAGCGGTGATTGTTGCAAAAGGGCCCCTGATCCCAAGCTCGCGCACTGCTTCACCCAAAGTGGGGTCAAAGCGCTGGGGGCCAAGAAGCACAATTGGTGCGTGATGCACGGTGCACTTAGGCTAGTGATCAAAGGGCTTAGCTGCAACCAGAGGGGAGTGGTGAGTGGGCCTTCTCTTTAGCACCTAGTCCTCGACGATGGGGAATCGAAGCTCACGCACTTCGCCTTTTCGGAGGATCCGAACGCTCAGTTCGCTTGCAACCCGAAGAGAAGACCACGCTTCAAAGGCCTCCTCGGGACGTTCAACCGAAAAACCGTTGACGGATTGGATCACATCGCCGATCTCCAGTTTTCCGGCTCCCAAAAGGCGCTCGTCGCGGCTGTGAATGAGCCGATGGCCGATGAATCGGCCGCCCATAAGTTCTGGGGCAAGTTCAAGTCGGGCAAGGAATGCAGCAGGACCCGCATCAAGAACAAGGAGCAGTTGGCTTCGCGAAATCGTGATCTGAGAAAGAGAGTTTGAAGGAGGGGAGGGTGTGACGTGCTCCCCATCGGTTTTTGGTTGAGGCGGAGGACGGGAGGGAGCTGTAGGTGAAGCTCCACACCCAGCCAAAAGAGCAAGGGTGAGAAAGGCGCAACCGCAAAGGGTAGGAAATGTTGAGGCATGCATTCGATTGGCCTTACAACGAAAGTTCCAAGCCACCACCCAAGTCAATGGTGAACAAAAATGAGGGAAAGCTTAAGACGCATGTTGGTTGAAGGTAGACCCCGAAATTCCGGTGCAAGCGATACCCAAGGGTGAGACCAGCATCGACCATTCCCAATCCCGATCGGCCCCACGGAGCATGTGGGGTTTGGTTGGCTCTGCTGAGGAACACTTGGATTTGGCCAGCACCGCCTCGAAGGTGAGCGTGAAGGTGAAAGCCGGTTTCAATCGGGTTGGTGATTTGAAACTCAAGCCCTCCGTAAATGAGCATAAAGGAAAGGGTTCCTTGACCAGATGCGGGTTGCACCCGTGCTCCGCCTGTGAGTGCAAGGAAGGGTGCAACATGATAACCCAAGTCCAACCGGAGTGCAAAGTTGGCTACGAATCCGGGAGTCTCAACGAAAAAACAGTATGGGTCTCCCTTGGCTGGACTGCCTTCGGGGTTGCAATTCGGTGTGCCTGCTGGAAGGTAGCCGAACTGAATGGCCCTCTGGGTGAACTGCTGGTTCATCCGTTCTTCAGGGGTGAGGCTTTCCCAGTTGCTTGGAAGCTCTTGTAGCGAGGAAAAGCCAGAGATTTCAACACAACTACCCTCATATTCGCTTCGATTGGCACAGGGGAAGCGATCGGCAGGAAGGCCATGCGAGACATAGGAGAGACCAGCAAAGGCGGAGAGGCGGGCGAAAAAGAGGGGAGGCTTGGTTCCGGACAATTGCTCGTCTTCACCTTCAGAAGCGGTGCACAGGTTGTCGCGACACTTTTTGGAGGCGCACTCGCTGTCGCGGGTGCAGAACTCACCTGCCTTCTTCCCCTCTCGGTTTGACTTGCATCCTGGCATTCCGGGGGGGCACTCCTGCTCCCGACAAGGTTCGGGAGGAGCACGGCCAGGCAGTGCAGGAGCCACCTGGGTGCGTTTGGTGACAATGGGAACACGGAATGGGGTGGTTTGGGATCCTGCAAATCCAATGGGGCTTCCATCTGCTCCAAAGGCGACAATGTAGTAAGTGATCTCGGGAGCAAGCACTTCCGTGCATGGGATCTCAAAACCAAAGCCCTGGGCAACGCGGTTCATTTCGACCCGCTGGAATTCGCGCATGCCAGGGGCTTTGTAGTAAAGGTAAACATGGGCAGGATTACCAGGCACCTCGATATAAACCGGAACTGCAGTTTGCTCGAGTTGTTCAGGGACCGGGACATGCTGAAGGTTGCCAATTGAAGGCTGCTGAGGTGTGGCATTGCCTCGTTGTGGGCCCTGTGATTGAGAGGGGGTAGAGGATGGTTGAGGTGGGGAAGGAGCTGTTTGGGGTGGTTGAGGTGGAGAAGGGGGGGGTGGTGCTGGTTGTTGGGGTGAAGCACCTTGCTTTGCTTTTTGGCGTGCAATTGCAAAGAGGTTTTGAATATCCGGCGTGCTTGTCAGGGGATCGAGTTGGATGCTTGGATCGGCCTGAATGGCTTCCACCATGTAGTTGAGTCCTGTGGCGTTGTCACCCATGCCGCTGATTGCAACCACAGCCAGGTTGAGGTAGGTGCGGGCAAGGGGAGAACCGGTGATGCCATTGCGTTGGGCGATTTGGAGGGCTTGCTGGAGGAGGGAGTTGGCTTGGTCGATTTCTAGGTTGGTATAAGCTTCCATGGCTCGGCGATTGAGCTCGAGCACTTGGGTGAGGGGACGCTGTTGGGCGGAGGCAACTGAAAAGTGAGTCAAAAGCAAATGCCCTCCAACCACAAGCAGTAGCGCATCGAGTCGGAGGCGAAGTGCGAGGTGCTTGAGCAAAGTCGACACGAGGAAGAAGCATACTACATTGCTTGCGGCTTGCGTGGGATTTGGGTGGCGGCAGAGGCAGTCGGCTGACAAAACATTTGCCGATGCGTGTGCTTGGGATTGAGACGAGCTGCGACGAAACAGGGGCAGCGGTTGTGGACGATGAAGGGAGGGTTTATTCCGATGTCGTCGCCTCACAGTTTGAGCTCCATGGGCCTTACGGGGGGGTTGTGCCAGAGATCGCTTCTCGGGCCCACCTTGAGCGGATTGGGCCGGTTGTGGCTCGGGCTGTTGAAGAGGGAGGGGGTTTGGAGGCCATCGATGCCGTGGCCGTGACCCAAGGGCCGGGCCTTGTGGGGGCCTTGCTTGTTGGGCTTTCATTTGGGAAGGCCCTGGCTTGGGGGCGTGGACTTCCTTTTGTGGGGGTGGATCACTTGGTTGCACACCTTTTTGCGCCTTTTTTGCAAAGGAAGGGCTTGGAGAAACAAGCACCAGAGCTACCTTTCATCGCCCTTTTGGCAAGCGGTGGGCACACTGCAATTTATGAAGTCTGGGGAATCGAGCGCATCGATTTGCTTGGTCAGACCCGTGATGACGCAGCGGGCGAAGCCTTCGATAAGGCCGCAAAGCTTTTGGGCCTGGGCTATCCCGGGGGCCCGGTGATTGACCGGCTGGCTGCCCAGGGGGACCCTTTGCGGTTTGAATTGCCTCGGCCGATGATGGCTTCGCTGGATTTTTCTTTTTCTGGCTTGAAAAGCGCTCTTGCGCGACATGTCGAGGCCCATGGGGTTCCAGAGGGGAAGGAGCTCTGCGATCTCTGTGCATCTTTTCAGGAAGCGGTGGTCGAGGTGCTTGTCGAAAAAGCGATTCGGGCGTGCCGCCTGAGGCGCATGCGGCGCCTCGTGTTGGTTGGCGGAGTTGCAGCAAATCGCGGCTTGCGCGCGCTCGCCAAGAGGCGGGCTGAGGCGCTGGGCATCGAGCTCTTTGTGCCGCCTCCTGTTTCATGCACCGACAATGGCGCCATGGTGGCCTATGCGGGCGCCCTTTTGCTCAAAGCAGGGAAAAGCAGCGGCTGGGATGTGGCTCCCTATCCTCGGGCACCTGGGACGCGGAGGGGGAAAATCCGAGCCCTGGCTTTGGGAGGCCCAAAAAAGAGCACTTTGGGTGGGGAGGGGGGCTAGGCTTGGCCTGCGCCTCGAGGCAATCGGCCTGGGCGGGCAAAACACAGGACGGCATCGTATCCGCCAAAGGCGAGGGCGTTGTTCAAAACAACATCGAAGCAGCCACGGCGGGGTTGGTTGGCGACGATCTCGAGGTCGCATTCGGGGTCAAAGGTTTCATAGTGCATGGTTGGTGGGATGACCCCGTGCTCAATCGTGAGGATGCAAGCGACGGCCTCAAGGGCACTTGCAGCCCCCATGCAATGCCCAATCATGCTTTTGATACTGGTCACAGGAATTCTTCGACCACGGAAAACCTTGTTGATGACGAGGGCTTCAACGCTGTCGTTGTTGGGGGTGGCAGTGCCGTGGGCGTTGATGTGGTCCACTTCGTCGTGGCTGATGCCGCTCGAGCGGATGGCTTCCTCCATGGCTGCAATGGAGCCAATGCCTTCGGGATGGGGGCGAGTGATGTGATGGGCATCGCAGGCAAGCCCATAGCCTCCAACCTCGGCGTAGGGGCGGGCGCCGCGGCGGAGGGCACTTCGCTCGGATTCAAGAATCAGCATGGCTGCGCCCTCGCCGAGAAGAAGGCCCCTGCGGTTTTTATCAAAGGGCTTGCAAAAATCTGGGCTCATGGCGCCAAGGCGCGCAAATCCAGCAAATTCGAGCTTTTCAATGATTTCGACGGCGCCAGCAATGGCGATTTCGGCGCGCCCAGCGCGGATCTGGTCGGCGGCAAAGCCGATGGCGTAGTTGCCAGCAGCGCAGGCCGCAGGGAGGGTGTGAACCATCCCTCGGGCGCCAAGGGCCCGAGCCACGTGGATCGAAAGGAGGGTTGTGCCGTAGCGGGGAATCTTGACAGAAGGTACAGCTTCCTCGCCAGCGTGAATCCACGCTTTCTGGAGTTCCCCAAGGACGTTGGCTTCACCCATGGTTGTGCCGATCACGACGATCGTG
>JANWYL010000215.1 GCA_025056955.1 Sandaracinaceae bacterium
GCCCCCCATGCGGGTGGCATCTTCTGCATCAAGCCCAAGCGCATCGACCAGAAGCCCTTTCGAGTCGACGGCAAAAACGCTCATCGCACGCAAATTGCTTTTGATCCAGGAAAGCACTTCCGGCCACTGGCTGCCTTGGGGCAATGGGCTCCATTCTTCTTCCCGCGAGCCCAGGCGGGCATAGCTTGGAGGCGGGTGAGGGATTTCGGCTTCTCCCCATCGCTTGACCAAGGACCGGCTTCGGCGTTCGACCAAGCGATGGCTCAGCTTACGCTTCCAATCGTCATCAGAAGGTGCTTCAAACAAGGCTTCGAAGCGGGCGCTCTTCATCGCGACTCCTTCCAGGCACAGTGATGATGGATTCGATTTCTTCTGCGAGCTGGGCGAAACGGCGCGCTTCGGGCAGCATCCGGCCACCGTGGTAGGCCACAGGAATGCCCAGCATGCTCGCTTTTGCAATCATCTCTGAGCGAGGGATCGAGGCATCGAGAACGCCTTCGACGTGACTCCAGAGATCGAGAAGGGCGTTTTGGGCGACTTCATTGCGCACGTCCACCATGCTTGGCAAGACACCGAGGAGCTGGAGGCGGGGGTTGATGTTTGAAGCGACGTATTCGACGAGGCGCAAGCTCTGCTGAATCGTGCGTGCGGCGAGGGGCTCAGCCTTGAAAACGACGAGAGCCCAGTCAGCAATCGAAAGCGCTCCCCGTGGGATGCTCCCAACGCCTGAGGGGGTATCAATAATCACCCGCTCGAAGTCCCGAATCAAGGGATCGATGATTGAATTCAAGACCTCCGGTTGTCGGACCAACTCTTCAAATACGACGGCATCAACTGGGTCGAGGCGGCCGCGGGGGAGAATGGCCAGACGTGGCTCGCGGGTTTGGACGAGGACTTCTTCGGGTTGTGCCTCTTTGGCGAGCACATCGACGATGCCTCTCCACTCGAGATCCCCTTTCCGCAGGGAGTGACCAATCGCCCCTTGGGGATCGAGATCGATGAGAAGGGTGCGCAGACCGCGCTCTGCCAAGGCGAGCGAGAGATTCAAGGAGACGGTGCTTTTTCCGACCCCTCCTTTAGAGCTCACGACCGCAATGATCGGTGGCTTATCATCGATTGTTTCGCGCAGCGCTTGAGGGCTTCGTTGTCCAAGACGTGTTTCCATGACGGGCTCCAAGCTCCATTCAATCACGAAGAAAAACGAAGGCTAAAAAAGTCGATGGTTGAAAGACTGATCCAAGGCTGCAATTCACTTATGTTGGGCGTTGAAGAAGCTCAAGGCGTGCGAGGTTGGCATGGGCAACTGGATCGTTTGGCCTGGCTTCGATGGCCCTTTCGAAGGCCCTTTTTGCGCGCTCAAAATCGCGTGCAAGAAGCGCGGCGATGCCTTCTTCCATGGCTTGGGCGTAGATTTGAAGCCGCTGCTCGGTGTGGCTTGGCTCAAGCACATGGCCATTTTCTGGGGAATGTTCCGATGAAGAGAGAAGGCCATCCACTTTGGGTTGAGGTTTGGCATGCAAATCGCCTGGGCTCAACTCGGGAAGGAAAGCAAAGTCGGCTTCAAGGTCTTGGCTTTTGCTTTCGTCGTGTTCTCGAAAGGCGTCAAGGAGAAGGTGCTCCCATCCTGTCAAAATCGTACGCTCTTTGGGGGGCGAATCGAGCCGTTTGCAGGTGCAGCGCTTGGCGCGGGTCACAATGCGCCGGAAGGCTGCCTCTCCTTTGCCCTCTCCGTCGCGCGCATGCCAGAGCTCTCCCTGCCAAATATCGATATCACCTGTGTTTTGCCCCTCTTCATCGCACTCACAATGGATGCGTACAGAATGCCTACCAAGCGCTGCCATTTGCACGTATTCAGCAGCGCTAAATGGAGCTTCTGTCGAGTTTAGCGCTTCTCCAGAGACGATTTCGACGAGGTTTCTTACGATTTTGCGAAGCTCGGCCAGTAGGACTGGCTTTTCGAGAAGCACGATATCGGGCTCTTCCGGCAATTTGGCTTGATCGAGTTGGAGAAACGCCGAAATGAAGACCATCGGCACCTTCACACCACGCCGCTTGAGCTCATCGACAATCTCACCTCCCCATCCATCGGGCAAGCGCAGGTCGCTGATCACAATGTCTGGGAGTATCTTGTCGATGAGCTCTTGGGCTTCCCTCAAGCTTCCCACTGCCAAAATTTCAATCCCAGGGATTTTTCCAAGGGCCTGGATCAGGCTTTTTCGAAGCAATTCTTCGTCTTCAATGAGAAGGAGGGTGGTCATCTGGGGGCTTGAGGAAGAGAGCAGTAGGGAGGGAGCAAGCTCAAATGCCATCTTTCTTGCCTTTTATTGCGGGAGGCTCAGTCGAGGAGCGATCAAGTCAATTCCACACTCCATCGATTCGACCCAATCGATGAAGCGTTGGGCCATTTCTTTTCCGCGGAGAATGGCTCCATGCTGAGGGGCGATGATTTCGATGTCGAGTTGGCGCACCATTTTGGCCCAGGCCTCAGCGATCCGCCGTGAAGCCATGTAACGCTTGTGGAAGCCTTCCATTTTGGCCTTATGGGCCTCAAAGTCCGTGACTTCCCGATATTCCACCATCGAGGCGCCGAGATCGCCTGTGTAGAGGATCTTCGCAACTGGGTCGTAGACGTGAAAATTGCCTGGTGAATGCATGAAGTGGGCAGGAATGAGCCACACCTCGCTTTCACCAAAGGGGAGTCGCATCCCCTCATCTGGAACACCCTTGAGTCGTTCGATGACCAAGCGATCAACTCCGAAGTGAGGGATGAAACGAAGCCACAGCTGGCTGACCCATGCAGTGGCTTCCGTGGTCATAAGCCAGCCATTGATTGCAGCAACGATGTCTGGGTCCTGATGTGAAAGCAGGATGTGCTCAAGTCGCCCGCCCCCCATTTCAAGCATCGTTTCAGAGAGCACCCTGCTGTAGATCTTGTGGCCTCCAGGATCGAGGAGCACTCCTTTCCCCGAGTCGATGATGAGGTGTTGGTTGGCACTCACCGCAGTCCCCTCACTGAAATCGGGGAGGAGCACATTCCGGTGCCGGTTCCCTTGGTAAAGGAGCACTTTTCCAAGCGCACCCATTTTTGCCTCCTAGAGCACCTTGCTGATTTCTTTTATGGCGCGGCTCATGTCTAAAAAAACCAGGCCAAGCTTTGCCCCTTCGCTTGCGAGGACGAGCAGGGCTGTCCCTTGGGCTGCGGCCATGACGATCGCGTAGCCATGCTGCCCGCGGATGAGCGCCTGCTCCATCTTGCCCAATCCGAGCTCTGTGGCCACTCGCGCCCCGAGCCCTAAAAGCGTGGCACTCATTCCTGCGATGCGCAGTTCTTCAACGTGCTGTGGGAGTGCGCTTGCAAGAAGAAGCCCATCTTCTGAGACGAGGGCGGCGGCGTAGACGTCGGGGCTCTCGGTCGTGAGGTTGCGGAGAACGCGGTTAAGGGTATCAAGGCGGCGGCTTCCTTCCATGGCTTCCTCGTTTGCTCTTTGTGCAAGGTTTCAAGTCAAGCTGGATCAATGTGAAGCAGGGGGGCTGAAATGGCCTTCCCCTGCAAGAGGGAGATGCACCCGAACACGCGTGCCCTTTCCCACTTCGCTCTCAATGTCGAGTCGCCCTCCTGCCTCTTCGACCAAGCGGGAGCACAAGGCGAGGCCAATTCCTGTGCCCTTTGGCTTTGTCGTAAAGAAAAGCTCCCTACAGCGGGCAAGGACCTCAGGAGTTATCCCCTTGCCTTCATCGATCACTTCGATCTCAAGCGCTGAGCCATCGAATGAAGCCCTGAGCCTTACCTCTTTGCCTTGGCCTGCTTCGCAGGCCTGAATGGCGTTTGTGAGGAGGTTCCATACGATGCTCCGAAGGCTTGAGAGCTCAAATGGCAAGTGAGGAAGAGGAGAGATCTCCACGCTCAACCGCACTCCCCTCCTTCCTGCCACCCCTAAAAGCAAGGCTGCAACTTGGCTAAGCGCTTGATCGACGGGGTTTGGTCGCTTCGATCGGAGGCCCCGGCCTACCGAGCCATAGCCGTCGATGAAGAGCATGGCCCGGCGGATCTCGACGAGAATTGGATGGAGCTCGGCGGCCATCCGCGCTTCGCTTTCTTCAAGCAAGAGCTCAAGCCTGGCGGCGGCGGCCGAAAGGGGGTTTTTGAGCTCGTGAAGAATCATGGGGAGGATTTCTGCGACTGCCCCCAATCGGATCAGCTGATCCCTTTCCTCTTCAGCTCGCTTCCATTGCGTGATGTCAGACAAAGCGATGGCCCAGTGTACGCGCCCAGAAGAGGAGATCCTCTCCATCGTGTAGCCGAACTCGCGTTTTCCTTGATCGCTCTGCACCTCGAGAGAGGGCCGGGCCTTGATATCGGAATTTGCTTTGGACCAAAGCACATCAAGCGGTGCGAGAAGTTCGTCGATCCTTAAAGAACATCCCAACTTTGAGCAAGGCTTTGGGCAGCGCTCTCCGAGCAGAGCGCAGGCTTTTTCATTTGCGTAGAGCACTTCCCCGTTTTCTTTAACGAGGAGCAATGCCACGGGGAGAGAGGCGAGAATGCTCCAGCCATCCTCTGGCGTTTCCCTTAAAGAACTCATGGTTTTGTCGGGTGGATCGGCGGGGGGCATGGGGTCTGGGCTTGTCATCGTGGGAGTGCGCGAAAACTACGCAATGACGGTGCCAACCCATCGGACGAGACAACCAAGCGCTTTTTCACCCAAGCATGTTTGAAAAAACGCAATTTTTGCGTTTTATTCCGCACCTTCTGCGCTAGCCCCAATGGTAGGCAATTTGCTCAAATCCCCACGAGATCAGAGCGAGGGGGGGGACAAGCCCGAGTGCAGATCCAATCAAGTAGTCTCGATAGCGAATGGCTGTGAGTGCCAGAAAATAGTTGAGGGGAGGTAGAAGGAAGAGGAAAAGCCGTAAAA
>JANWYL010000216.1 GCA_025056955.1 Sandaracinaceae bacterium
ACACAAAAGGGCCCTTCACCTTCACCCTCAACCAATCGAAAAAGGAGCGCCCGCTTGATCAACTTGCATGTTGCGTGGGTTCGCGTAATAGGAGGGCGTGTCTCGATCCCTCGTGATCATCTTGGACTTTGGCTCCCAATACACCCAACTCATCGCCCGTCGCATCCGAGAAGCACGGGTTTACTGTGAAATTCTCCCTTGCACCACCCCGACAGAAAGCCTCCGTGCGCGCAGCCCCAAAGCCATTGTGCTTTCTGGAGGACCCGCGAGCGTATTTGAGCCAGCTGCACCAACCATTGATCCTGCCATTTTTGAAATGGGCATCCCCATTCTCGGAATCTGCTATGGGATGCAACTGTTTTGTCATGTCCTTGGAGGCAAGGTGTGCCCATCTGCCCGAAGAGAATATGGGCCAGCAAAGGTTGAGATCGAACATGGTATCGGGGTTTTTTCACCCTTTGCGCGTGGTGAGTTGATCGAGGTGTGGATGAGCCACGGTGACGTGGTGGTTGCACTCCCTCCAGGATTTATACCCCTTGGGAGATCTCCCAACACCCCCATTGCTGCCTGTGCGCACCCTGAACGCAAAATTTATGGCGTGCAATTCCACCCTGAGGTGGCTCACACCCCACGGGGAGGAGAAATCTTACGTGCTTTTCTTTTCGATGTGGCCCAGATCAACCCTGACTGGACCCCAGGGGTTTTCCTCCGCGAAGCCATTGAGCGCGTTCAAAAAGAAGTGGGGGAGGGACATGCGATTTGCGCGCTTTCTGGAGGCGTGGACTCGGCCGTTGCTGCCCTCCTTGTGGCACGGGCCATTGGAGATCGCCTGCACTGCATTTTCGTTGACAATGGCCTTTTGCGCAAAGGAGAAGCGCAGGAAATCATCCGAACTTTTCGTGAAGAGGTAAGCATTGACGAAAGCGGGCAACGCAGGTTGAACCTCATCCATGTCGATGCGAGCAAGCGCTTTCTTGAAGCCTTGGTTGGGGTCACGGAACCAGAAGAAAAACGCAAAATCATCGGGCAAACCTTCATTCGAGTTTTCGAGGAAGAGGCAGAACGCCTCGGAACACAAGGCGTAAGGGTAACGCACCTTGTGCAAGGCACCCTCTACCCCGATGTGATTGAAAGCCGCTCCTTTCGGGGCCCAAGCGCCACCATCAAAAGCCATCACAACGTTGGCGGCTTGCCTGAAAGAATGCACCTTGGGTTGGTTGAACCCCTCCGCGAGCTTTTTAAAGACGAAGTCCGAGAAGTGGGCTTGGCGCTTGGCCTCCCCAAGCACCTCCTTCATCGCCATCCCTTTCCAGGGCCGGGCCTTGCCGTGAGATGCCTCGGCGAAGTGACACCTGAGCGCCTCGAGATTTTGCGAGAAGCAGATGCAATCCTTATGGAAGAAATCCACAAAAGCACCTCAGGTGGCATTTCCCTTTACGATGAGCTTTGGCAAGCCTTTGCAGTCTTGCTCCCTGTGCGAAGCGTTGGTGTGATGGGTGATGCGCGGACTTACGAATGGGTTTGTGCGATTCGCGCGGTCCATTCATCGGATGGGATGACAGCTGATTGGGCCCGCCTCCCCTATGAGCTCCTCGAGCGGGTTTCAAGCCGCATCATCAACGAGGTGCGAGGCATCAACCGAGTCGTCTACGACATCTCGAGCAAGCCACCTGCAACCATTGAATGGGAATGAGATCACTCACCGATGGTTGGATCCACACCATCGATGGGTGCAAAACGTGGCTTCTCCTTTACACCTTCACCTTCTCTCGAGATTGTCCCTTGGAGAAAGTTGGTGCGCTCAACTTCAACCATGCGCTCCCCTTCGATCTTCCCCTCGATGAGTTCGTACCCAAGGAGCGCAAACACACGTCCTCTCCAAAAGATTGGGCGAGCGTTGCCGTACCAGTCAACGCAAGAGGCCAGGCAGTTGTCATTGAGAGAAGCGTGCGGGTTTGCCCAAAGCACGCCAAGCTCAGAAAAAGCATCTTCCCGGAAGCGCAAAAAAAGCACACCAGCGCTCCCACCCCCTCGGAAGCCGTGGCGAAATGCCTGAGCACTTCCAAGCGATGAGCGCATTGGAAGGCCAACGATGCCTTCATAAGGCCCGTCTTGGCGAAAGAAAAAGGCATGGGTGCGCGATTCGCTCTGAGCACTCTGCGGGCGGCGCCACGGCTTAAGAAGCTTCGCTTCTCCACCATCAAAACGAATGGGCGAAAAGACGAGGGAGTTGGCGTCGCGGCCTATGGCCAACGCATCATTGCCCAAAGCTTCAATGCGTTCGACGGAGTGGCCGAGATCAAGCTCGATCCATCTCCTTTTGCCTGGCCTAGCTTCAAGGGCCTGCCCCCGGACTGGAAGCACATACAGCTGGTCTCGCCCTGGGTGAGAACTGTTTGCACTCCCATACAGCAACCAATCGCCAACAAAGCGGTTGCGCACATTCCAACCAGAGGGGCGAGGAAGCGGTGTGTAGCGCCGCACACTCACCAAAGGCACAGAAGGATTCATCGCCTTGATTGGCAGGCGGGCAATCGCAAAGTCACCGGAGGCGCTCTCTGACTCCCACATCGCATCTCCTCCTTGGCCGCTCTGGACCAGAACGTCCAAGTAACCGTCCTGAGCTTCGTCGAATGAGAGCGCATCGATGGGCTGGCCATAAACCTGGAGCGCCCCCGGCGCACTTCCGTCAAGAGGAAGCCGATACACGACGGCGTCCGGCTTACCACGAACAGTTGAGCTTTCGTCGTTTTCGACGTCGTCATTCTCGAGGCTTGCTTGGAAATGAGGGCGGCCGCGCACCCACAGGTACACCGCATTGCGGCTCACGTAAAAGGTGCGGCTCCACGGAGCCACAATCACATCTGCTTCGCACCTGGGGCTGCCTTCAAAAGCAACTGAGGCAAGATCACACCTAAAGACGGTGTGGAGCGTGGTCTGCCAGCCGCTTTGAATGGGCTTGTAGGTGCGCTCAGCAACAACGATCTCTCGCCAATCGTCCCCAATCCCCCGCCCCTCTCCTCGAATGGCAGGAAGAATTGGCATATTTGCAGCCCAGCGGAGGGTCAATGGCACGTACAAAATCAAGGTCGTTCCAATCAACCTGCTCGCATAATTTCTTGAGGAATAGTAATCATTCGAACGCACGAAGAAACGACCTTTCCGCGTAAGGTAACCCTTCGAGTCGATTGAGAAGAGGGTTATCTCTGTCGCCCCTACCGCGTAGGAGTAACCGATCACCACAATCACATCACCTGCGACAAGCAACTCGTCATACCACCCTCCCCTCTCCCCTGGAAGTGGCACATCGATGCGATCAACTGGCTTGTTGCCTTCTGGTTTAAGGTGAATGGTGAAAAGTCGACCCCGTCGAAGCACAACCAGGTGCTCGCCATGGATTTTGACGATCCCCCCTTCATCAACACCTTGCACCTGGACGTTGGTGATCGCATCATCCCCCGATGGGCTCGGAAGTGGAGGAAGAGAAGGAGCCTTACTCGCTGCCATCTCGGAAGATTCCTGAGAAGCTCGGCGAAAACGCATCACTGGTCCTTTGGACTCGAAAAAATCGAGCATCGCTCGTCGAGAATCAAATGGAAGCAACCTTCTTGGTGCTGACGCTCTTTTTTCATTGTCATCATTACCAGAGTCTGCCTTAGAGGGAACTTCTTTCTCCCCATGCTCTTGATTTGGCGAAGTTAAGCCGTGGTGATCTAACGCAGGAGGAGACTTTTCCAAATTCGATGGCTCCTGGGATTTCCCCTCCCCTTGTGTTTTGTTGCCACATGAGCCTGCCAGGCACATCGTGGTTGTAGTGGCAAGTAGCCACTTGCAACGTGGGAGCCGGTACAGGAAAGATTTCATGAGTGATCGGCACATGTGATGCTCCTTTGTTGAACCGATGATGAGGATCCATCTCCCTTTCCACAAATTCCTTGGCCCCACCAAGGCACTTGAAGTATCCAGAAATCACAATAGCCTTCCCCCACATGCGCTTCCGCTGTCAGCACATCTTCCATACAGACATCGACACTTACTGGTCTCAGATTTTTTTTGACCACGAATACAACCGGCGCCTCTATCTTGATGCATTGGGATTTAGGCGCTGGGAGATGCTTGAGTTCGAGGAGCTTCCAAACGGGGTTCGGCGGCGTAAGCTCTTTCTCGAGCCTCAGGGGAGTGCGCCTGCCTTTATACACAAGCTGGTCGGAGATTCGATTGGCTACTACGAAGAAGGCACTTTTGATCCCCATCGGCGCATATGGAGCTACCGAATTACACTGAACAAACTTGCTGATAAAGCCCGCATTGCAGGAGAATTTTGGGTCGAGCCGCGAGGTCCGAAGCAAGTTGAAAGGATTTGTGACGTTGATGTGAACATCGACATCTTTGGAGTGGGTGGGATGGTGGAGCGCTTTATCGAAAGCCAAACGCGAGCAAATTACGAAAAGGCCACTGAGTTTACCAATGCATGGATTCGGGAGCGTGGCCTCGGATAAAACGCAACCCCAATCACAAAATTGAACGAATGAGCTCGCGGTTGGCGTGGTTGTGGTTTACGCTTCAAAAAGAAATCGAAAAGCTACCAGGTGGGGTAGAGGGAATACGTATCGCAAAGGAGCGCCTCAGGGAGTTCATCGATTGGCATGTTCAGGATCTTCGTGTTTTCCCCTTTTCGCTTGAGGAAAAAGCCAAAATTCGTAATTTTCTTGAACCCATTCGGAACTCCCCGATTTCTCTATTGGAACTTGAGCTCAGGGAAGGGGCACTTCAAAAACGGGTTGCTCAGAACGATCCACTGGTCAGTGTGATCGTGCCAGTCCATG
>JANWYL010000217.1 GCA_025056955.1 Sandaracinaceae bacterium
ATTGGTTCTCTGATTCTGGGTCTTGGCTTTTTGGTCATGGCCTTCGTTTTCGTTCGCTCGCTCAGATCTGGCAAGGCGGCTCCTCCCAATCCATGGGGCTCTGCGGGCTTCGAGTGGCAAACGGCTTCTCCTCCAATCGAACACAACTTTCATGAAGTTCCAGTCATTCGACGAGGTCCCTACGACTACCATCTCGCAAGCCCTGAAGAGCTCTATGATGGTTTTCCAGGTGAAAAACGGCCAGCCCATGCCTAAATTGGTGCGCTTTAAAGTGCTTGTTTCTAAAGCGGATAAGAAAAAATGAGTGTCAAAGCCGAAGTTCATGCCCACAAAGGGCCTAAGTGGCTTCAACATCACTTTCACACGCCAACCCAGCAGTTTGAGGCCGCGAAGCTTGGGATGTGGGTTTTTCTTGCACAAGAAATCCTTTTTTTTAGCGGCCTCTTTGTGGCGTATGGCGTCTATCGTGTGGAATATCCTGAAGCCTTTGCAGCCGGATCCGCTCAGCTCAATAAAATCATGGGGGCTGCCAATACTGTTGTGCTCCTCTTCTCGTCACTCACTGCGGCTTTGGCGGTGCGAAGCGCGCAGCTCGGGAGGCGAGAGGATGTGTCCCGCTACCTCCTGATCACGATCGGCTGCGCCCTCATTTTCATGGTGATCAAATACTTCGAGTACAGTGCAAAAATCGAACATGGTTTATTGCCTGGAATCCATTGGAACCCGAAGCACCTTGTGGGGCTAAGTGCCCCGGTTGAGCACATGCACGTGTTTTTTGGCGTTTATTTCATGCTCACGGGCCTTCATGGTCTGCACGTGCTTGTGGGGATTTTTGTGTTGGCTTGGATTTGGGTGCGTAACCAGCGGGGAGAGTTTTCGAAAGACTACTGGACCCCGGTTGATATCGCTGCACTGTATTGGCACCTCGTGGATCTCATATGGATTTATCTCTTTCCTCTTTTGTATCTGATTTAGCGTTTAACTGAGAAAGAAGTATGGCTGATCTTCAAAAACATGAAAGAAACGAAATTGAAGGAGCTCTCCACGTTCATGTTCACGAAGCCTCCCTCTACATTAAGGTTTTTTTTGCTTTGATTGCGCTCACGGTAATTACTGTTATTACGTCGTACATAGACATTGACGGCTTCATCAGGCCTGGAACACTAAAAGGAGCAGGAGGCATCAACTTTCTCCTCGCAATGATCATCGCAACCGCAAAAGCGAGCTTTGTGTGCTTGTGGTTCATGCACCTTAAGGACGATGCTCGCTTCAACTCTCTCGTATTTGTGGGTTCTGTTCTTTTTGCATCTGTTTTTTTGGCCTACACGCTTAACGATACCTACTTCCGCAAACATGAGGACATGTACCAAGGGCAGCATGTGGATCCCTCGACTGGCGAAAGAGCTCCAGGAGGCTTGGTGCCGCTTGGCGGGCCATGCGAGGTTCCAGCAAATTGCGTGACCCATGCCTGTGAGGGGGGGCGCTGCGTGCCTTTCCGTGTGGTGGGGCATACGGGAGAGGGTGAAGGCCATCATTGAGCTCCTAAGGCAATGCGTTTCAACATTAAGGGGATTGGCTCTGCTGTGCCTGTCTCTCTTATTGGGATGCTCTCTCGAGCGGGAAAGAATTCCTTTTGAAGAGGGACGGGGTAGCTACCCTTTTTGCGAGCCGGCCACTCATCGCATGCCTCGGTCGCTTGTGCCTTTCGAAGTGCAAAACCGTGTTTTGCGTGCTGGCCCCACAATGAGGGATCCCAGTCTGGTCGAACGCTTCTCGATTTATTGGCGAGGGTGTCACTGGGTGTTTGAAGGTAGCCTGGATGCAGCGACAGGGGGCATTGACCTTGAGATTGTGTTCGACGAGGAGCTCCGCCCCCTGCGCGCATGGAAGCGGAGCACACGTTTGGGTTCGAAGCGCCCCATCACAGACATCAGGGCATACGATTTCCAAGGCCCTTTTGTGTTGCTTGCCCGCCGTTTTGGTGCTGAAGTCCTTGAAGGATGGAGATTCAAGAAAGCAAAGCCGCGTCTTTTGCTTCCTCCTGGTCGTGGGGGCTTAAGTTTCGTTTTTTGGCGCTTGAGGCTTGAAGTGGGTGAGAGGGTGCGGGAGCCCGCCCTCGATCTCAGGGGATCCTTCGAGAAAATTCGTCCCCTCATCGTGGTTCGCCACCCGGATCGACAAGATCCGGAGCTTGGACGGGTACGCGTCTACGCGATCGATGGAAGAGAGCCAGTGTTTACAGATGAGCAGGACCTTGTGGTGGGGGACTTGGCTGGGCTTCGACCTGCATCTTTAGTGAAAGAAGAACTTCCTCCTCCCATTCCAAGGGACGGACCACCACGACCTGAGCTCACGCCCTAAGTGATTGGTATGGACTTGGGGCTTTTCAGTTCTTTGGAGTTTGAAAGGAGGATGAGAAGGAGAAAGAACAAGCTCGCACCAAAAATGTAAGGGTATTTTTCCGACCATTCGTAGAGGCTCCCCCCAACAAGGGGGCCTGCCAGCCGGCCAAGGGCTTGTGAGCTTGAATGAATGCCAGCGATTGTGCCTTGTTCGTTTTGGTCTACCCCAAGCGAGAGCGCAGCTGTGATTCCAGGCCCAATCATGCCCTGACCTAGGCCCTGACAAGCGAGGCAGATGAGGAGGAGGGTGAATGAGTTGGCGATGGCGAGCAAGGCCATGCTGATTGCGGCAAGTGGTAAGCCGCTCAATAGCAATGCACGAGGAGAAAGGGAGAAAGAGCGGACAAGAATTCCTTGGGCAAATACAGCAGAGATGCCATAGGCCACAAGGCCTATCCCGATCCAGCCAGGGGCTTCATCATGGCGGAGCTTGAGGCGGTCTTCAAAAACAAAAGCAATGGTCTGTTCCATGGCAACAGAGGCCATGGTTGTGGCAAAACCAGCGATCAGAAGGTGGGGGACTTTTTGCGCAACATTTAGGAGGCCAGGGGGAGTTGTGCTTTGGTGCCTGCGCTTGGGTTCAGGCAAAAAAAGAATGACGAGAAGCGCGTTGACAAGAGAAAGGATCACTGAGAGCCAGATCGGAGCCAGGAGTCCTCCGATCCTTGCTGCCAGTGCGCCAATTCCAGGGCCAACCACAATTGCAAGCCCAAATGCCGCGCCCACAGCTGCCATGGCTCGTGTGCGGTCGCTTGTTTACGAAATGTCTGCAGCATACGCCTGGGCAGTGGGAAGGGTTGCTGCACTGAGGGCACCACCAAAAAAACGGGATGCGATCAAGCCCGCGATGAGCGCGTTATGGTTAACACTTCCCTGAAGGCCGAGCATTGCGATCCAGCCGAAAGCGGCAAAACCGAAACAAAAACCGAAAAGACCAACCAAAATCACCTTCTTCCTTCCCCACTTTTCGCTTTGCTTTCCCCAAAATGGGGCAGTGAGAAATTGAGCGAGCGCATAACCCGTTGAAATGCTGCCAATTTCAGTTTCGCTTAGCCCCAAAGAACGGCCCAGGGGGCCGAGGATGGGGAAGAGGATCGTTAAGCCCAGTATGCTTCCAAATATTGCCAAAAAAAGCAATGCCATTGCCATTGCGATATTGCTCCCTTTTGCTTGAGTCGTCGAATGGAAGTCGCTTAAAGGTTGGCCAAGTGCTGGGCTTTTGGAGAAAGTCAACGGTTCCCTGCCCAATGGGGTTTTTCATTGCGTCATGGCTTGTGCTTTAAGGTTGAGCCCCCATGCGGGGCATTCTTGTCCTTGGATGGCCGTGCCATGGGCCGATCGTTGGCGCAAGGATTGATGCCAGAAAGCACCTGCTCAACGATTAGGGGATGGATTGTTGGATTGAGCCATGGTTTCTCCCCTGGAGGTGGCTCCTGGCCACTTCGAGCGTGTGGCACAGAGGCGCAGTGAACCCAAGTGCCAGCTGCATCGTGTGTCAATGGGTTGATTGGGTGGATCGGGCCAAGGTCGCACTCAGATGGGTATGATCCTCCAAATGATCTCCGACCAGCGCAAAGGCTGCTGGCCCTTGGCCCGCGCGTTGGGCGTTTTAGGTTGATTACCATCTGCTTTGGTCCTCGCAAAGCACGTGCTGGGATATTTTTCAGAAGGAAGCAGCCCCCTCCACGAACATGAGCCAATTGGAGTCTTTCGTGAGAATGGTTTGGCTTTCACCATGGGTGAAGAATTTCAGCAAGATGGAGAGGTTGATTTACTATGTGACATTTGCCGTTGAGTTACAGGATTGGGCTGCTCCGCTTTGGGATCTGCCACGGTTTCAGTTGTAGGTTGGAACTCTTCCTGCTCTTCTCGGTGGCTCTAGCGTTTTATGAAAGGTCCTTTGAACGCGAACCAGTTTTAACTCCAAATGACAGGCGTGAATTGCCCCAGCAGCAAGCATAAACCAGAACCTTATGATGCGAGGGCTGCGACACGAAGGCTCTTTCCTCCTCTACCAAGTCGCTCGCTTTTTGGGAGCGGTTTCAATTCAGATACTGTCAGTGGCGACGGGATGGGAGGTGTACGGGCGAACCCATCGCCCAGCAGCATTGGGGTTCGTAGGGCTGTTCACTTTCCTGCCTCAAGTGCTCTTTTTTCCATTGACTGGCACCACGGCGGACCGCTACGACCGCCGGTGGGTTGTGGCTTTTTCGTTTCTTGGAATTGCAATTGGGGCCTGGGGATTGGCTTGGGCGGCAGCCCAAGTGAGATTGAGCATTTTTGTGTTTTACGGGCTCATTTTTATTTTGGGCGTTGCCCGTGCTTTTGCAGGTCCTGCTTCCCAAGCGATGGTGCCTCTTCTTGTTCCTCCTGCCCTTCTTTCTCGGGCA
>JANWYL010000218.1 GCA_025056955.1 Sandaracinaceae bacterium
TAAAAACCCAAGGAAATCTTAGGGCCTAAAGAGGCGCTGCCTCTTTGTGGCCACCCCGCTAGCAATGGCTTGCGTCTTGCTATATGCTCCTTTCCAAGGAGGCCTTCATGAAAGCGACCAACTCCTCTCCTCGGCTCCTCGCCACAATCACGCGACTGGTTTGCATTTTGGCAGCTGCAGGCTGCATCGAGCCATCACCACTACCCTCTGTGCCAGCGCTCCCTCCTTCCTCTCGTCAATCCTCCCACCTCGATCCGCGCATCTATGAGAATCGACCTCCCCAGGCTTTGCCTCCAATATCAGGAGGCACTCTTTTTGTGAACGAATACGACATCGCAGTGGTTTCAGACCCAGACAGGGACCGAGTGGTTGTGGTTGATCTCGCACGGCGCAGGGTTCAGGGCCAAATTTCTGTCCCACAAGGAGAGCCTGGGCGCATCGCAGAAGATGGAAACGGCCGTTTTCACGTGTTGCTCCGTGGCACAGGGGAGCTTTTGTCTTTTGACCCAGAGCGATTGGACCAAGCACAACGCCGGCCCTTGTGCCGCTATCCGCGTGGCATTGATTTTGTTCGAAATGCGAACAGGTTGGTTGTGACATGCAGAGACGGGTGGATCCTTTATGTCAATCCAGAGGATGGGAGCATACAGCGCAGGAGAAGCGATGTGGATGACCTTCGCGATGTGATCGCTTATGACGACCACTACGTTGCCACCCGCTTCCGCAGTGCAGAGCTCGTTGACCTGGATGGCCAGGGGCACGTCAAGAACACCATTCACCTCATGAGTCAAACCGTGGCTTTTGACCACAACAATCGCCCAATTACGCTGGAGCCGAATGTCGCTTGGCGCATGAGGAAGACCGGAAACCTGATTGCGGTGGCACATCAGGTCTCAAGTGGCCAGGAAATCGAGCTTTCTCAGCCAGATAGTTATGGCGGTGCTTTCATCTCCTCTTGTCAAGGGCTCGTGCGTTCCGCAGTGAGCTTGCTCAGTGCTGACGATCTGCAAATTGTTGGGATGGCTTCCGTTTCGGGCGCCTTGCCTGTGGATGTGGCTGTATCTCCTAATGGGGAGCGGGTCGCCCTCGTTCTGGCTGGTGAGCAGGGAGAGAGTCAGTCTGTCTTTGAAATCGAAACCAGCACGGTTGTTCCGAGAGAGGACTTTGCGCTCATCTCATGCATCGATTTTCCATCTGGCTCTCCGGAGACCTCCTCGATTCGAGGGGCAATTGCTGTGGCCTATACCTGGGACAACAAGCTTGTCGTCCAGCAGCGTGACCCAGCCATCCTGTGGGTAGGAGGTGTGCCGATCCACCTGGGTGGTCCTGAGCGTTTCGATGCAGGGCACGCGATCTTTCACGGGAATGCAGGCCTTGGCCTCGCTTGTGCTTCCTGCCATCCAGAAGGAGGCGATGACGGAAGGATCTGGCGCTTTTCAGGGTTTGGTGCGCTTCGCACACCAGCCTTGCATGGCGGGCTGCTCAACACAGCGCCCTTCCATTGGCACGGAGATCTCCCGACAATTGGCCACTTGGTGGATGAGGTGTTTGAGCGTCGCATGGGTGGGCCGGTAATGGGTCGTTTGGAGCAAGAGGCCCTGGCCCGCTGGCTCAACCAACTCCCTGCCTCAAGAGGGCGCGAGGGAGTAGATGCCCAGGCAGTGGAGCGGGGGGCACGGCTCTTCTGGGGTGAAGCGCGCTGCGGTGAGTGCCATGGCGGTCCTGAGTACACAAACAACCAAACCATGGACGTGGGAACGGGAGGAGCCTTCCAGGTGCCTCCCCTGATCGGGGTCTCATTCCGCTTGCCCGTCATGCACAACGGATGCGCCAAGACCCTGCTCGATCGCTTTGACCCGGCCTGCGGCGGTGGAGACCGCCACGGCACAACCAGTCACTTGAGCCGCGAGCAAATCGCTGATCTCATCGCCTACATGGAGACGCTCTGACCACAGGTTAAGGGCTTGTTGCCCAAAAGCTGCGGGGGGAGGAAAGCGAATTCCTCAAGATGAAAGAACTCGAGTTATTGGGAATTCCAAATGCAAGGAAGGAAAGGAGGGGGGTGGGTGGTTTTGTGATTGCTTTTGTGGTGATTGGAGTCGTGGGGCTTCTTTTTTTTGGTTTTTGGCCAAATTTCAGGCAAAAAGAGCTCCATTTTCTGACCGCCCCCCTTCGGAGGGGTGAATTTATCGCCACACTGGGCACGACAGGCACGCTTCGCCCTTGGAAGAGCATCGATGTTTTGGCAGAGGTGGGTGGCCGCATCCGCGCAGTTTATGCTGAGGTGAATCAAAAAGTCAGGGCCGGGGAAGTGCTTGCTGAGCTCGACCCGAGTGGCCTGGAAGGACAGTTGCGAATTGCGCGAGCCAACTTGGCCGTGGCGCGGGCCATGGCAAAGGCAAGCAGGGTCGCGCTGGTTGAAGCACAAAGACGCTTGAAGCGAAGCGAAGCCCTCTATGGGCGAGCGCTGAGTCCTCAGGTAGAGCTCGAACAAGCCCAAGCCGCAGTTTCCCAGGCCCAAGCTGAGCTTGAGGTGGCCCAGGCACGCCTCCTTGTGGCCGAAGCAGAAGTGCATCGGTTAGAGGAAGAGCGAAAGCGCCTTGTCATCCGCTCCCCCATCGATGGAATCGTGCTTGTGCGCCGGGCAGAAGGCGATCAGCTCGTCACGGCCAACCCCATGGCTCCGCTTTTCGTCATCGCTCAAGGACTCGAACGCCTGCGCCTCGAAGTGAGCATTGATGAGGCAGACATCGGCCAGGTTCGAGAGGGAATGGAGGCCCGTTTTTCCGTGGATGCCTACCCCGATCAGGAATTTTCGGCCAAAATTTGGCGCATCCATCTTAGTTCTCAGCTTGTTGCAAATGTCGTCACTTATCTTGCGGAGCTTGAAGTCGAAAACAGCCAAGGCCTGCTCAGGCCAGGCATGACTGCCAAAGTCTCGATCTTCACCGCCCGCAAAAGCGATGAGCTCCTTGTGCCAAGCCCTGCCTTGCGCTTTGTTCCACCCCTCGAAGCGAAGCTTGGGCCACCTCGCCGCCTCTCTCCAAGCGAGCCAACCCTTTGGATCCTTGAAAAAGGCAAGCCTCGCCCCATCTCTGTTCAAGTGATTGGAAACGATGGAAAAATCGCTGCTGTGCAAGGCCCAGGGCTCAAAGAAGGAATGAAGGTCATTACGGGCACGGCAAGCGAAAGAGAGCGCTAAAATCAAGGATCGGTGGCGCTCGTCGAGATTCGAAACCTCACAAAGGTCTACGGAAGTGGGGAAACCGAAGTGAGGGCCCTCGATGGGGTATCGATCGACATCGAGGCAGGGGAATTTGTCGCTGTGATGGGGCCAAGCGGCTCTGGGAAGAGCACCTTCATGAACATTTTGGGATGCCTCGATGTCCCAAGTGCTGGAAGCTATCGCCTTGCCCAAGTTGAGGTCAGCCGTCTTTCTCGCGATGCGCTTGCCTTGCTGCGCCGCTACAAGATCGGTTTCATCTTTCAAAGCTTTAATCTCTTGCCAAGGACAACTGCCCTTGAAAACTGCGAGCTACCTCTCCTCTACCAAGGGGTACCGCGGCTTGAGCGCAGGCGACGCGCGATGGAAGCCCTTGAATGGGTGGGCCTTCGTGACAGGGCCCATCACATGCCCAACCAGCTTTCAGGGGGCCAACAGCAAAGGGTGGCAATTGCCAGAGCCCTCGTCACGCGCCCGTCCATTATTTTGGCAGATGAGCCAACAGGAAATCTGGACACAAAAAGAAGCCAAGAAATCATGCGGCTTTTGGTCGAACTCAACCGCAAAGAAGGCATGACCATTGTCATGGTGACCCATGAGCCTGACATTGCAGCCTATGCGCGCCGAATCGTATCGTTTCTAGACGGCCGCATCCAAAGCGATGTTCCAAATCCCAGCCCATCGTTTCCAGGTACCCGCGAAGATTTGAGCTCCTCCAATAATTGAACGGCACCTCGGCTCAAAGAAGATGCTCAGCGCTGCCTTTTTTGTTGCCCTCTCCGCAATCCGCCGAAACCCCTTGCGCTCCATTCTTACAACCCTTGGTGTCGTGATTGGGGTGGCTTCTGTCATCGCCATGGTCACGCTGGGGCGAGGGGCCACAGCGAGCGTGACGCGAGACATCGCCTCCTTGGGCCACAACATGCTGATCGTCCTTCCCGGAGCCGATCGAAGGCTCGGTTCCAGCGCAAGCGCACAGCCTTTTTCGTGGTCCGATGTTCAGGCCATGCGTGAGGGGCTTACGACAATCGAACGCGTTGCGCCGAGTGTGGGAGGAGCCACCCGCTTGGTTTACGGCAACCGCAACTGGTCTACAGGCATCACGGGGGCCGACAACGACTACCTCCGCGTGCGCAATTGGTCGATCGCGCTTGGCCGGGAATTCAACGAGGCCGAACTTCGAAGCGGTGCGCCCGTGTGCATCCTCGGCGAAACCCCCCGCCGGCAGCTCTTTGGGGCAGGAAACCCAGTTGGTACCATTTTGCGGGTTGGGCGCTTCAACTGCGAGGTCATTGGCGTTCTCGAACCGAAAGGGACCTCAACCTTTGGCGAAGACCAAGACGATTTTGTGTTGATTCCCCTTTTGACTTTTCAGCGCCGGATTGCCGGAAATGATCGCATTGGCGCCATCCTTCTTTCTGCAAAAGAGGGTATTTCGACCCGCGATGCGCAACTCGAAGTCATCGCTTTTTTGCGGGAAAGGCGAGGGATTGGGCCTGGTGAAGAAGACGATTTCGTCGTGCGCGATCTCCAAGAAATCAGCCAGGTCGTCTCGGCTGTCAC
>JANWYL010000219.1 GCA_025056955.1 Sandaracinaceae bacterium
CGTGCTAGCCTTTGGCACCTGCGCTTCATGTGGCGGCTTTTATGACAATTACGCAACTGTGCCTGGCATTGACAAAATCATTCCTGTCGACGTGTACGTGCCTGGTTGTCCTCCTAGGCCTGAAGCTGTGCTTGATGGCTTGATGCTGCTTATGGAAAAAATAAGCCAGGGCAAACGAGGCCCTCTGGTTGTTCCTCCCAAAGAGGTGCCGCGAATGGCGCAGCTTAGGAAAAAGGGAAGTGCGGTGCTATTTGGGCAAGAACGCTTGCTCAAAGCGGGGAGCGATGAAGAGAAGTAGGCCCTGAGGGTCATTGTAATATCGGGTAATTCATATCGGGTAATTCAAGCTGCATGTTTTAAGGGTGTTTGCCCATGAGCAAGCAAGTGATTGCACGCCTCAAGGAGAAATTTGGAACAAGCGTTCTCGAGACCAGTGATTTTCGGGGGGATGATGAAGCCGTGGTGCTCAAGACCGTTTGGCTGGAAGTGGCGAAGTTTTTAAGGGACGACCCCTTTTGCGCAATGGATCATTACATTGACATCACGGCAGTCGATTATCCGATGAGGGAGGGGCCGCGATTTGATGTTTTGCTTTTCGTTCGCTCCTCCACTCGCAGGCATCGAGTGCGGATTAGAACCAGAGTGCACGAGGAGGAGTCGCTCCCATCTCTGGTGAGTGTATGGCCAGGAGCCTGTTGGAGCGAGCGAGAGGTGTTTGACATGTTTGGAATTCGGTTTGATAACCACCCAGACCTGAGGCGCATTTTGCTTTACCCCGAATTTGTTGGCCATCCCCTCCGCAAGGATTATCCGATTGAAAAGACCCAGCCTCTTGTTCCCTATCGAGAAGTGCCTGGCGTTGACAAGCTTCCACCTTTTGGCCCCGAGATGGGGCAACCGTGGAGTCGGGTTGACTGGAATGAACGCCTACTCGGTCGAGACATCCACGTTTCTACGGGAATCGGATTGTCCAGTGGGCAGCGGGCCTCGGTAAGCATTGGCCCAGAGCACTGTGTCAAGGAGGGAGAGGGCAATACGCAAAAGCTTCACGAGTGAGGTTGAGGAAAAAAATATGGAACCATGGTACGAAGAAGAAACAGACGAGAGCGCCCTTGAGCTACCAGCCGAGCCCATGCGTTTGAACATGGGGCCGTCGCATCCGGCAATGCACGGGACCATTCGGATGGTCCTTGACCTTGATGGAGAAGTGATCATAGACGTGGACATTCAGCCTGGCTTCCTCCATCGTGGATTTGAGAAAAGTTGCGAGCGGGCCACGTGGAATCAGGTCTTCCCTTATGTTGATCGACTGAATTACGTCTCTCCCATGCTTAACAATGTGGGTTTTGCGCTGGCTGTCGAAAAGTTGGCTGGAATTCAAGTGCCAGAACGTTGCACTTGGTATCGGATGATTTTGGGTGAGCTTGCTCGGATCGCCGATCACCTCACCTGCAACGGTGCCATGGCAATGGAGCTTGGGGCATTTACCCCCTTCCTTTGGATGATCAAGGCCAGGGACTACATCTGGGATGTTCTAGAGCAAGAAACGGGAGCACGTCTCACTCATAGCTTTGGGCGCATTGGGGGGATGGCCAAGCCTCCGACAGAACACTTCAAAGAACACACCCTGGCGGTGCTTCCCCAGGTGGAGGAGGCGATTGCAGAGAGCGAGGCCCTGCTGCTTCGAAACCGGATTTTCCTGGACCGAATGCAGGGAGTTGGAGTTCTTAAGCCGGATAGAGCCTTGGCACTTGGGGTGACTGGGCCCGTACTGCGTTCGACAGGCATCGATTATGACGTGCGCAAGACATATCCATACATGTTTTACGATCAGGTCGATTTCGATGTGCCAGTGGGGCATGACGGAGATAATTACGACCGTTTTGTCGTGCGTCTTGAGGAAATCCGTCAATCGATTCGCATCATTCGCCAATGCATAGAACGAATGCCTGATAAGGGGCCTATAAACGTTGATGATCCTCGTTTCGTGTTTCCCGAAAAGGAAGCGGTCTATAACACAATAGAGGCCACGATTGCCCATTTTAAATTGGTGATGGAGGGCATCAAAGTTCCAAAAGGTGAAGTTTACTCTTACACGGAAGGAGGAAATGGTGAACTTGGCTTCTACATTGTATCAGATGGGAGCGGTACTCCTTACCGAATTCACGTGCGCCCTCCATGTTTTCTTAATCTACAGGCATGCCGCGAAATGCTGATTGGATACACGGTGGCAGACATTATTCCAACCTTTGGATCAATTAACATGATTGGTGGTGAATGCGATCGGTGAATTTGATCTAGCTGGTTAGAACCATGCCGACGTTTAAAATTGATGGAAAGGAAATTCCATTTCATCCTGGTGACACGATAATCCGTGCGGCCTGGAGGCAAGGCATTGAAATACCGCACTATTGCTGGCATCCAGGGCTTTCTGTGGCAGCAAACTGTCGCATGTGCCTGGTTGAGGTGCGAAGCCAGCGCCCAATTCTTTTGCCAGTTTTGGTGTGGGACGAAAAAAAGAAAGAGTACGTTGAAGCGACCAAAACAAAGCTGCAGCCGGCATGTCAAGTGGAAGTGACTGAAGGAATGGAGGTGATTACCCAAAGCCCTGCTGTGCAACAGGCGCAAGCAGCGGTTCAGGAATTTCTTCTCCTCAATCATCCTGTTGATTGTCCGATTTGTGATCAGGCCGGAGAATGCAAACTCCAGGATTACTGGCTTTTGTACCAAAAGCGGCTTAAACGTAAAGAAACAGAGCCAGTGCACAAGCCAAAAGCAGTTCGGTTTGGGCCGACAATCGTCTATGATGCGGAACGATGCATCATGTGCACCCGTTGCATCCGCTTCTGCAAAGAGATTGTGGGTGATCCCGTGCTGGACATGAGAGAACGAGGCAACAAAAACGAAATCGTATTGGCGCCGGGGAGAGAGCTGGACCACGACTATACCCTCATGACTGAACACGTCTGTCCTGTGGGTGCGCTGACGAGTCGGGACTTTCGGTTTAAGGCGCGGGTGTGGTTCTTGAGGACGGTTCCTGGGATTTGCGCGGGATGTGCAACGGGGTGCAACTGCTGGGTGGATTATGATCCCCGCCACCAACGCGTCTATCGACTGCGACCTCGAGACAATGAAGAGGTCAACCAATACTGGATGTGTGATGCGGGGATGCTTTCCTACCGCTCTTTTCATGAGGGACGTATTCTCACCGGACGCTTGTGGGACGGAGGGGGCTACACAGAGATATCAAGGAAAGAAGCAGTGGCCCATGCAGTGCGCCTGTTAGAGAGCCGCAAGGCGCTGGCTTTGGTTTTGAGCGCTCAAGCTTCAAACGAGGACAACTATGCGGCTTGGCGCTTGGCGCAGCTGTTGTGGCAGCACAAGGGGGCAACCCCACAGGTGTACATGGCAGCCCTGGGTGGTTGGAAAGGAGATCGCATCTTGCGGAATCCTGATAACAATCCCAATCGCGCAGGAGTGATGGCGATTGTAGGCAACCAAGCTCAGCCAAAAGGGTTGCATGAGTTGGTCAGAGCGATCAGAGAGGGGCAAGCAGACGGTGTGCTTTCTCTAGGTGCATTGACAGCGGAAAGCGTGGAAATGCTTGAAGTGTTAAGGGGGAAGGCGCACATCAACCTTTCAAGCAATATTGGCCCCCTCCCACAAAGTGCAACTGTTGTGGTGCCTATCGCCACTTTTGCTGAAACGAGTGGCTCCTTCACCAATGCCAAGGGCATGGTTCAGTTTTTCGAGCAAGCCATTCGGCCTCCAGTGGGGATCAGAAGTGGGTGGGAGACGATTCTTGAGATCGCAAAAGGCATGCGTCTTGAGCTGCCAATACGAAGTCTTGCAGAGTTGCAGCGTGCCCTCATGTCACACACCACGCCCACGGTGAGTGGCACGCTCCGAGCTCCTTCTTCTTGAGAGGCTCCAAAGGGTGCACCCATGGTTGAAGTGATTTTTGCTGCCTTGCTCAAGATGGCATTCATTTTGGGCGTTCTGGTATTGTTATTTGCGCCTGTTTTTGTGCTTTTTGAGCGTCGTCAAAGTGCGATGATTCAGGATCGGTTGGGCCCGTACATGGCTGGGGTCCCAGTGCCGCGAGCAATTGTTGAAAACATCCCTCTTTTACAAAGCTTGGGATATGCTTCGGCAGTAGGTGCGGCCCTCACAGCTGGTCTTTCGCTTACGATGGCCTGGCTTGGCCACGCAGAGGAACCTGGGTTGTGGGTGTTACCGATTTCTTGGGGGGCCTTGTTTCTTGTAGCGCTTGTGGCTGCACCTCTTCAGGCTTTTGGTGCTCGGATTCTGCCTCACCTTTTCCACCATAATCGCTTAACTTTGTTTGGAGGTCTTCATGCACTTTTCGACGCGATTAAAGCGTTTACCAAAGAGGATATCGTTCCTCCCCGTGCGGATCGCGTGCTCTATACGATTGCTCCAATCATTTCAATGATTCCTGCCTTTGCACTGGGAGCAGTGATTCCGTTTGGGCCAGATGTTTATCCCGATTTTTTATTTGATGTGCTTCCAAGCGAAGGAGAAATTCAAGGAAAAGTCATTCGCTTGCAGGTTGCAGATCTCAATGTTGGAATCCTTTATGTTTTTGCAATTGGAGGGATGGGTGTCATTTCTGCTGCAATTGCTGGCTATTCCAGCGATAACAAGTATGCACTGCTTGGTGGCATTCGTGCTGCAAGTCAAATGGTGAGCTACGAGGTTACTTTGGGCCTTTCTCTTGTTGGATGTTTCATGCTTTATGATACCC
>JANWYL010000021.1 GCA_025056955.1 Sandaracinaceae bacterium
AACGGTGACGAAATCCCATCATGGCACCAATTCCAAAATCCAAAAGGTGAAAGTCGGCAATCACGCCTCCGTCGATTTGGGGAAGGCCTTCACCTGCAATGGTATTTTCATGGCCAATTGGGATGGTGCCGGAAACGAACAAAGCAACTCCCTCTCCCTCATGGCGATCCCTTTCGATGGTTGCATCTTCACCGAGAATTCTCAATCGAAAAACAAGGCGGGGATCTCGAAGTGCCGTGCGCATGAGTGGGGGAGAGCCATCGATGGCTTGCACTTTACCTTCTTGCCATATGACGACTGGGGCTTGGATAACGAGCGCAGCAATTCCTGCCAAGCCGATTTGTGACCAGAGGGTGGCGTTGAGGCGATCCGAGACCACTTCGATGGGTGGTGGGGTGACCACAAATGGTGTCCGTGCATAGCTCAATGCCAAGCCAACATTCCATCGTCCGGGCCCGGGGGTGCGGCTTCCAGGAAGGGTGATAAACCCGTCTCCGTCCGGTGCAGGAGCATATCTTTCAATATCAAAATTGCGAGATTGGGCTTTCGTTTGCCCCATCTCGATGGGTAAAAAAACACTCAGAATGAAGGCCAAAGAAATGGGTGAAACCTTGTGCTTTGGTGGAGGTTCAAGCAATCGGATGGAAGGGAGCATGATCATCGTGCTTTCGGTTGTTGGGAGAAGTGCAGCTTTGGTTGGATTTCACCAAATTGCTTGAGCCGGAAGGGCAAATGAGGAATTGAGCGCCTCTCAGTGTGCCCGAAGATGGCTTTTGGGCCAAGCGCTCCTTTTTGCACCACTCGACCATGCTTTGGGGTTGCCTACCGCATGGGGCGCTTTGCAGCAACGCGATTTTGCTGAAAAAACGAAGGGGTTCAAAAGAGGGGGGCACCCAGGCAAAGCGTTGGGATGGCGAATGAGGCCTTCATCAACTGCCATCGAATCAGTTGAAGCAGTGGTTGGGTAGAGAGGAAGCCCTTGGGCGATTTGCCTGGTCCTTGGAAATGCCAGGCGGGTTGAAAGGGTTTGAAATTGTGCGCTTTTATGCGTCCTGAAAATAACCTTGCTTGATGGCTTCGCCACAGCAGAATGGGCCCTTCAAAAAAGGGAGCACCCATTTTCCAACGCCCCTTTAACCCTTTTCGGGAACTGGGAGGGGCAATAAGGACGATTTGGTTCTTCTTTTGGAGCGCTCCTTTGGAAGCCCCATCCTTTTGGATTTGGTGATTTCTCCCAAACTCAAGGCGTTTCGCTTTTGGTTTTTCGGCCTTTCCACGGGACGTCCTCGATGCCAAGGCGGTGGTTGGCAAGGCGAGCCAACACAAAGAGGAAGTCGCTCAATCGATTGAGGTAGCGGATGAGCACAGGGCGAACTTCAGCCACGTTGGCCAAAGCCACAAGGCGCCGCTCTGCGCGCCGACACACACAGCGCGCAAAGTGCAGTTCAGCCGCAAGCCGAGAGCCTCCAGGCAGAATGAAAAAGCGCTGGGGAGGGACTTCGGCTTGCACTTCGTCAATCGCTTTTTCAAGCTCAGCCACATCATCGTCGTCGATGAGGGGGATACCGAGCTCCTTACCTGTGGGGTTGGCGAGCTCCGCTCCAAAATCAAAGAGGCGGCTTTGGATGCGCTCAAGCCACATGTCAATCGGCGCAAGTGCGGCCTGATTCTGCAGATTGGTTCTGACCATTCCGATGACGCTATTGAGCTCATCGAGTTCGCCATAGGCTTCGACGCGCGGATCTGCCTTGCTCACGCGCCCGCCACCATAAAGCCCCGTTTCGCCTCGATCACCCGTGCGTGTATAGATTTTCATGAGCGTTCCTGCGGAAGGTGATTGATGCAGAGCCATATCGCACAATCGATGAGATGGTGCAAGCTTCGGCAAAAACCTGCATCCTTGCGTTGGTTAGGGATTGCGGTGGTTTGGGGTGCACTTGGGTGCGCTGAAGAGAAGGCTCCACCCGACGAGGCATTGGAATACACCTTGATTACCTTTCATGCCGAAAGCACACCCGAGGGTGCAAAGGTGATTTGGAGGGGGCGCGAGCTTGGAAAAACTCCGCTTTCAACCGAATTGCCGATTCCAAGATTTACCAGTACACCCCCATTTTTCTCCTTTGCTTTTGAGTTGGATGGATATGAGAGAGAGAACATCACCGCTTCACCACTTAGTGGTGTGATTTCATTGAGCGTCCACCTCCGCAAAGCGCAGGGAGAGGGTATAGAGGATATGGCGAGAGGAGATGGTGGTGCGAGTCCAGGAGATGGGCCTGAAAGTCAACAAAGGGATGAGGTTGAGCAGGAAGGGTATTACGTTGAGGTGCATGGGAGGGGATGCCGAATACGCGACCTAAGGGAGCAGGAGGTCAGAGTCAAGGTCAAGCGGGAGTGCGTCATCACCAAAATGGGTGTGATGCTCATGGGAAGGCATGCGTTTTTTCCAGACCTGGTGATCACCTTGGTTGATCCAGGAGGAAAAACTTATGAGCTCCACAGGCATTCGAGGGCAAACCCATTCCGGCACCATGTGATTGATGGAGCAAAAGGTGCAAAGGCCATTGGGGTGTGGAAGCTGATTGTTTCGGACGAAAACGAAGGGGACGATGGGGTGCTTGATGGGTGGAGGCTTGAGTTGTGGTGCAGAGCACCCTAGCTTGGTGATTCGATAAGGCTTGCCGCTGGGCCTGGTTGGGTGATAAGCACCCTGAGCACACCCTTTGTGTTGCTGAGGCGTTGGGCAATGGCCTCGGCATGTTCTGGCAAGCAAATCGCCTTGACCTGAGGGCCAGCATCCATGGTTGCAAAAACGGGGATTCCTTCTTTCTCGCGCATCGAACGGATGGTGTGGAGGGCCTCGACAGAAGCAGGCTCGAGGTAAAAAATCGATGGCTCAGCTGCCCAAGCGGCGGCATGCATCGCTTGAAAGCTTGCTTCACTGGCATGGCCAAGGGCTTCGATATCGCGCTTGGCAATGGCTTCGCGGATCCGTTGTGCGAGTTTGGGAGCGTGTTCGAGCCAGGCGGCATAGTAGGGAGAAGATGCACGCGTCTGTTCCATGGCAGGGCGTGAGCCCATTTTTTTGGGTTGTTCGCAGACGATTGCCACAACAAGGCGGAGTTCCCAGTGCTCTGGAGGATAAAGAGGGCGGGCGGCAAGGGAATCATCGCCCGGGAGGCCTTGAGGGAGTTCGACGTAGCCGCCAAAGAGAGAGCGGGCAGCCGAGGCGCTTCCTCTGCGCGCAAGGCGTGAGCTTTCGACGGGGTCAAAAGGGAGCCCATAGGCTGCGCGTGCTGCGACGCTCAACGCAGCAAAGCCCGAGGCACTTGAGGCGAGGCCGCTGGCTTTGGGAAAGTTGTTGCGGCTAAGCACTTTTGCAAAGCACCGGCTCTGGGCACAAGCCCGCACTGCATCGAGGAGTTCCACTGCCCGCTTGCTTTCTGGAGGAGAAAGCAATTCGCCGTCGATTGTGATTTCGTCGCACTCAAGTGCAGGGTTGAGCTCAACAGTGGTGACGGTCTCAAGGCCACGCAAGGTCAAGGAGATGCTCGGCACAGCAGGAATGTTGAGCCAGGGATCCGCTTTTCCCCAATACTTGGCAAAGGCGATGTTCGCACAGGCCACGGCCGTTGCGCGCATGATGGCTTCCCTTCCTATTCCTTTGGTTCAATCAGGCAAGGGTTTGGCGGAGGCGGCACTTCTGCCACATAGGACCAAAAGCCGAGTTGTTCAAAGTGGGCCACCAGCGCATTGCCTGCTTCGCGATCGCTAACAAGCGCAATCACGCAGCCTCCCCCCCCACTTCCTGTGAGCTTCGCCCCCAAGGCCCCTTTGCGCTTGGATTCTTCGCAGATCGCATCGAGGCGAGGCGTTGAAAGACCCCAAGCAGAAAGCAGGGTGTGAAAGCGGCTGAGGATCAAGCCGAGGGTGTGGAGATCGCCAGCTTCAAGTGCTCGAAGCCCATGGGCCGTGGCTTCTCGCATTTCGAGCAAGGCCTTTTCAAAGGCACTTGGGTTTTCAGCCCGACGAGAGGCCACGGCTTCAACCATGGCCTTGGTCGAGGCCGAAGTGCCGCTATGAATCAAAACAAAGCAGAGGGGGAGGGGGGGCGCAAGGGGAGAGACCCTCGCGAGCTCTTCCTTGCGCTCAAAATGAATGAGGCCGCCCCAAAGGGAGGCGGCGATGTCAACGCCCGAGGGGTTGCCGTGAAAGAGCCTTTCCCATGCGAGCACAATGCTTTGGGCTTCCTCAAGGCTGCGAGCAATACCGTCCCTTTGGTCCAGGGCGTTGAGGATGGCCACCCCCAAGGCAGCGGAAGTGCCAAGGCCCGCACCCTCAGGAAGATGGAGCCTGGCCGTGAGGCCAAGGGTCGAAGGATGAACTGGAGAGCGTTTTCTTAGGAGGTCATGGGTGTTCCGGCGCTCGAGCAAGGCCAATAGCGCTTCCTGCAAAAGGCTTCCCGCTTCTTCGCGCCGCCCCCACATGTTTTCGAGAAAAAAGCGATCTCCCCCAACCTGAACTTCTGCGCCACGCTCCAGGGCCATGGCCACAGCTGGTAGCCCATAGAGCACGGCATGCTCGCCAAAGAGGATGGCTTTTCCGCGGCCTGTGCCCTTCATCAGAAAAGAACTAGCCCAAAAAAGAGCGCTTTGCCACGCGGAAGAAGGCCAAAAGGGCAATTAAAAAGCCCAGGAGCGAGGGGAGAGGCTTGCGACCTCTCATGAGCTGACATTCGCATCCAGTGGCGCTTTGGCGGCCAAGGTTTTGCCTGCGTGAACCAGCATCGATCCCGGTATCTGCGCCTAGGCTTGCCGCATCGGGCCATTCCACGTGGGCGTCAGGGTGAATTGGGGTCTGGGTGGGATCAAAGACGCACTGGCCCATTCGGCAAATTTCACCTTCTGGACACCTTGCTCCCTCGCAGTTGTCGACACATCGGCCACCTTCGCAGTGGGTGCCGGGGGGGCATTCGACACGCTCGCAAGCGGCCTCGATGCAACGCCCGCTGGAGGAGCAAACTTGCCCTGCGGGACAACTCATCTGTGTGCACGCTATGGTGCAACGACCTTCCACACACACCGAGCACCCCTCATCACAGCGCACGTTGTTGCATGGATCGAAGCAGCGACCCAAGCGGCAAGTTTGACCGTACGGGCAGATCACACCCTCGCACGCATCGACACAACGACCACCACGACAACGTTGATTTCCTTCGCAGCGCACCTTGAGACATGCATTTTCAACGCATTCAACACCGTCTCGGCAGGTGTACCCCTCAGGACACCCTCCTTCGAGGCAGTAGCCAACGCACATGCCCCTCACGCAACCTTCACCCACGGGGCAGAGGGGTTGACCGTCCGATTCGTCGACATTTCCATCGCAGTCGTTGTCAAGGTTATCGCAGCGCTCAGGTTGGGGTTCAAACTGCGGTACACACTCGCGCCCCATGCCGACACATTGGGTGACACCCTGTGCACAAAGGCCAACCCTCCCAGGTATGGTGCATGGTGCCCCAGCGTCTGGGCAGATGACCCGCCCGTTGCGTATCTGAAAGCGCCACGTTCCTGGGATGCCCACATTTGACATCGTGCACAGGCGCCGTGCGATCCCATCCATGCGCGAGCCCTCGATCATCACATAATCCCGGCGGTTTCCAGCATCGAAGCCAGCTTGGGCTTGGGTACCGCCAAAACCGCCCTTTCCCCCGCTCGCATCGCCTGTTTCCCACTCGCACCGGGTATAGCGAAATTCGACGTCAAAATCGCCAGGCGCATAGCACCCAGAGGGTCTCGAAAGGATGAGTTGGAAGGTCATCCGCTTGTCCCAATTGCAGCGGAAATATCCCACCCGATCCCAAGTGAAGACTGCGAGGCCATCGCGCAGATGCCACCAAATCCCGTTTTCTGGGGGGCGATCACAAGGAGGGCCCATCACTGCTTCGCCATCGCCCGGTCCCTCGCATGAACGGAACCCAAAAAGTCCTCTCATCTCCCTTCGCGTGTCCACGTCTGCCCAAAAGGGAGCGATCATTGGCCTGTTGGCCACAGGGAATGGATCTGGCGTATAGGTTGGAAGAGGCCCTGCAAAGGTGATGTTTCCGTTTGTGTTTACGAAAAGCTGGCGGTGCACCGTTCCAAAAAAGTTCAATCCTTCTGGGAAGGCACGCGCCACGTCAATCGCAAGGCTTGAACCGTCATCGTTTTGACCCAGGCATTCATTTCCAAAGCCCAGAGGTCCACCAAGACCAGTAAGGAGGCGCGTTTGCGCTTTGGTGAGTGAGGGCAAACAAAGGAAAATTGACGCAAGCCCAATAACGTGAATGCCTTTTTTCCGCATATTACAGACCAGCCTTTCAACTATCTCACGTCTCAAGGGGTTAGGGAAGGGCAGCGTGGAGGCCCTTTTCCAAGGCACGGGTACCGCCTAGGCTTGGGGCATGGAACCCAAAGTGAGCCCGCAAGAAGCTTACGCGCTCGCCCAAGAAGGGCATCCCCTGGTTGATGTGCGGAGTGTGGCCGAATACGAGGCTGGCCATCCTCCTGGGGCCTGGAATATCCCATGGATACACATGGATCGCGGCGAGTCCGAGGTGAACTCCCGGTTTTTTGAGCTTTTTGAGCACTGCTTCCCAGACCGCAGGGCCAAAATCATCCTCTTTTGCCAAAGCGGGAGGCGCTCCCATGAGGCGGCCATGGCTTTGCGGGCGCGCGGCTACGAGGCGCTTTTTGAAATGCCTGCAGGCTGGGGCGGAAGGCGCGATGCTTTTGGGCGCTTGATCGAACGCGGGTGGGAAGCAGAAGGCCTGCCCATTGAGCGCGGCCCAAGCGAACGAGGCTGGAGTAAGATCCTTTTTCGCAAAGACCATGGCCTTGCGGCTGAAGAGGCAGATAAAGAGGCCGAAAAAAGGCATTGACCTTTCCACAGGCCATGCTAAGAGAAACACACCTTGCGGGGTCGTAGCTCAGATGGGAGAGCGCCTCGATGGCATCGAGGAGGTCAGGGGTTCGATTCCCCTCGGCTCCACTATTGAGCCGAAAAGCGAAGTGGGATCTCAAAGCCCATTGGCCCGCCTGGCGGGGGGAAGCGCCAGGTGAGGGCTTCTTGGCGGATACAGGCCTCAAGCTCGCTAAGAGCTGCTTTTTCCTTGGGTTCGCTCATTTTTTCTTCGCTTTCAAGGCGAACGGTGCGGACTGTTCCTTGAGAGTCCAGCATGATGGCAAGGTGGATGGTGAGGCCCAGAAGCTCCGCATGGCTGCGCAAAATGCGTTCATAGCAGCGTTGAAGTGCAGGGCGGCCGGCCCGCACGATGGGTGTCAGCACTTCGGGCGGCAAAAAGCCCTGCACCCGCGGTGGGAGTGGCTCAAGGGCACTTGGCTCAAGCACGAGGCCCTTTGCGTCGAGATGCCGCTTTGCTTGGTAGATGTGCCCAAGCTCATCGCGCACACGGATTTCGATGGGACCGGGTGAAAGCTGGAGAGCGAGGTTGGGCCCGCCCTGAAGCCGAAAGTCCGCCACCTCAAACTGAACGGCGCGAGGGAAGGAAATCTCAAGGGGAGCTCCCTCAACTGGCGCAAAAGTGGTTCGGGCAGAAGCCGAGTGGCTAGAAGGTGGCCACTTTTCACCTGCTTTGAGTGTGAGGTGCTCTCCTTGAGGATTGACGAGAAGAACTTGCCCTTCCGAGCCAGGCCATACCGAGATCACTGGCTCAGCGCGGCCACCATCGGATTCGAAATCGATGGTGCAGCGGGCCTGGATGATTGTGGCCTCATAGCCACCTGCCAAAACCACAATTCGGCTGCTTGACTCAAATCCTTCGACAAAAAGACGCCCTCGCTCGAGCTCAATTCTTGCTTCTACTCTTGCGCCTTCCTTTGCGAAAGGCGAGGCCTTTTCGTCAACTTCATCAGCTGAGAGAAGGCGAATCGCGCTTTGGGAAGCGACGCCAATTCGCCCAACTGCCTGGCCCTCATCGTCCTCAAGGGGCAAGAGCGCAAGCTGGGCCTGCGCGCGCGTTTCGACTTCGATGCGGCCGCCTTGGACTGTTTGGCTCAGGGCAGGCGGCTGCTCTTCCTCATTCCTTGCGAAATAATGCACACTCCCCAAGAGCAAAATGAATCGGCCACGCGTGTGGCGGTGCTCCCCCTTTTCGGGTGTGCCTTTTGGTTGTGCGCTTTGGGGAGGCTCAGGAGAAGCCGAAGGACCGAGGGGGGATGAAGTTTCCAGCTTCACGACTTCGGCTTGTGGTTCACTTGGAGGAGCGAGCCAAACCAAAAACGCAACTGCTGCGGCACAGCTCAGGCTTGCACCAATCCAAAAGATTGGGAGCTTTGGGGACAAGGAGCGAGCGGAAAACGAGGCCCTTGCGAGTTTTTGGGCTTCTCTTTCAAGCACCGATTCGATGCGGCTCCAATCGGAAATCGGATCACTGGAGTTGGCAACTTCCTTTCGAAGGTGGAAGTAGGCGACAATCGCCTCGTAGCGGCGTCGGCAACGCTCACAATGCGCAAGATGCTCTCTCAGTCGGTCGGCGTGAGCCCCCGATTCTGCCATGGCTTCAAGCTCAGACTGAGAGGGGTGGAGGAAAGGGATCATGGGTCCTCCGTTTCGCTGGCAAGGGTTGGGTTAGGGTGAGAAGCCAAGCGCTCTGCGACAGCATCAGCAATCGAACAAAGCACGGGGTCTTCTGCAATTGCAGCATAAAGCGCTTTGCGAGCATAAAAGAGGCGGGTGCGAACAGTCAGGACGGGAATCCCAAGAATTTGCGCGATTTCTTTGGCTGGAACCCCCTCAAAATCATGGAGAATCAATACCTCACGCTTTTTTGGGGAGAGCTTGGCAATCAACCTCTCCAAGGCTTGAATGCGCTTTCTGCGATCCACTGCTTCGGGCGGATCGTCGCCATGACTTGGCGTCTGCTCAGGGATGGGCTCTTCGGCCACCAACTGGGGGCGGCTTCGCTTTTGGCGAAGGTGCATGCGCACCACATTCACAGTGAGCCGATAGAGCCAAGTGCTGAAGCGGGCCTCGCCTCTGAAAAGGTGGAGTGAGCGGAAAACATGCAGAAAAACCTCCTGCGTCACGTCCTCGACCTCAGAGGGATTGCCAAGCAAGCGGGCCACAAGCCGCGCCACGTTGCTCCGGTGCTTCACGAAAAGCTCCCGAAAAGCAGCGGCATCTCCACTCAGGGCGCGGTTCACAAGGGCGCGGTCAGGATCGATCGAATTGTTCTGCTCCACAGTCCAACACTTGGGAAGTGAAACCCAGGCCTGGGCCGCATGCCACTTCCTGACGTCAATGGCTAAGTCTGGGGCAGCGGGTGAAAGCATTTTCACTAAAAACCGTTGCCCCTGGCCCTCGGTTCATTCGATGCTTCTCATTTGCTCCCCTTTTCCCCTCGCACTATTCCTTAGTGGCTTTTTGGGAAAGGGCCGTGATCGAAGTCGAACACCTCAGCAAGTATTACGGCGAGCGCCTTGCTGTTTCGGACCTTCACTTTCAGGTGCAAGCCGGCGAAATCATCGGCTTTCTTGGGCCAAATGGCGCAGGGAAAAGCACGACTTTGCGCATGATTGCTGGTTTTCTTCCGCCAAGCGCCGGCCGCATCCGCATCGATGGCATCGATATCCTCGAGCACCCTGCCGAAGCCAAGCGCCGGATTGGCTACATGCCTGAAGCGGTGCCGCTTTATCCAGAAATGAGGGTCAGGGAATATTTGCGTTTTCGCGCGGAGCTCAAGGGTGTACCGCGCTCGAAAATTGCTTCGCGGATTGAAGAATCGCTTCACATGGCAGGGGCTGCCGAGGTTGCCAACCGCATCATTGGGCAACTGTCGAAAGGGACGCGCCAGCGGGTGGGTTTGGCCGATGCCCTTGTGGCCGATCCACCCGTCCTCATTCTCGATGAGCCAACGGCCGGCCTTGACCCCAATCAGATCCGCGAAGTGAGAAGGGTGATTCGGAGCCTTTATGGCAAAAAAACGGTGATTCTTTCAACACACATTTTGCCAGAAGTGGAGGCAAGTTCGACCCGCATTCTCATCATTCATCGCGGGCGGCTGGTCTGCGAAGGACCTCCTGACCGGATTCGCTCGATGGCGCTCCGTCCTGCGTTTTTGCTTCTGAGCCGCGCCTCCCACTCCCAGATTCTTTCGGCACTTGAAGGTTTGCCGGGCTTGCCCAAAGTCCATGCCCGGGGCGAGCGAGAGGGTGAGCTCTGTCGCTACGAAATCGAATTCGAGGAAAGCAAGCATTCTCCGGAAGAGCTTGGGGAGCTCATCTTCAAGCACATCGCAAAGGCAGGCTTGAGCCTTTCGGAACTCCGCATCCGCACTTCCCTTGAAGATGTGTTTTCAGCGCTTACCACTTCTGAGCCGGTTGAGGAGGGAGGCAAAAGCCCTCTTCCTCCAAGCCAAGCCTGAGAATTTTCTTGGAGGTGAGGATGAAAGCGGCGTGGATCATCGCCAAGCGAGAAATTTTGAGCTTTTTCCTTTCTCCGCTGGCTTACGTTGTGCTCACTGCCTGGACCCTCTGGCAGGGAGCAACGTACGCGATTTTCTGCTACTACGTTGCGGGAAGCCCAGTGGGCTCTGGGGTTGAAAATGACCCGCTGGCCATGCTCTTTGGACAAACGACCCTTTTCTATATCCCCCTTCTCGTTTTTGTTCCCCTGATTACAATGCGCCTTTTGGCGGAGGAAACCCGCCAAGGCACGCTTGAGACCCTTCTGACTGCGCCCGTGACTTCGGTTCAGGTGGTCATGGGGAAGTATTTGGCTGCCCTTGTGTTTTGGCTGAGCTTGTGGGTGCCGACCTTGATGTATGTGTGGTTGACGAGCCGGTTTGGCGACCTGGATGCAGGGCGCCTTTTGGCGAGCTACCTAGGAATTCTTGGGGTAGGTGCTTACTACATGAGCTTGGGCCTGCTTATGAGCGCCCTTGCACGGGCACCAATGAGCGCGGCGATTCTGACTTTTTTGGCCTTAGCTTCTCTTTTTGCTTTGGGAATTGTGCAATTTTTGCCAGTGAGCGAGGCAGCCCTTGAAGTCGTGCGCTACGTGAGCGTGTGGCAGCACATGCAAAACTTTAGCTCAGGTGTCGTCGATTCTCGCTATCTGGTTTATGACCTTTCTCTTTCTGTCTTCGGCCTCTTTGGTGCAGTCCAAGTGCTTGAAGCGCGGAGGACCCATCCATGAATGAAGCCACAAAGCATCGCTTGGCTGAAGCCCCACAGCCACCATCTTCCAATCCCGCCCAACGAGAGGCCCGTTTTTACCAAGTGATCGGCATCCTTTTGGTATTTGCGATCGTTCTCATGGTGAACTACCTCGCTTTCAGGCACTACGTGCGGTGGGATTGGACGAGCGAACGCCGCTACACCTTGAGCGAGCGAAGCCGAGAAGTCGCGCGTTCTCTTGAAAAAGAAGTCGATATCTATTTCTTCATGTCTGAAGGCGAGCGGGGCCACAGAGAAGTGCGAGAACTTCTCGATCGCTACAAGGCCGAATCCAAACTGATCACAATCCACCCGATTGATGCGGTGCGTCAAAGGGGAGAATACGAGCTCGTTGCTGCGCGCCATGGTCTTGGAAATGCCTTGTTGGCAGATGGTTCGATTGGTTCTGATGCAGCGCTTCTTCTCGTTTCGGGTGATCGCAAGTGGACAATTACCCGCGATGACCTCGTTTCAATCGATTTCGACTCGGACGAATTGCGCATTGACACCCGTGCAGAACAAGCGATCACTGGAGGCCTCCTTGAAGTCACAACTGGCCGCCGGACAAAGATTTGCTTGAGCGAGGGGCATGGCGAATGGGTGCTCGATGGGGGCTCTGAGCGCAATCTTTCGATGTTTCGAGACGAGATGCGCCGCGAAAACATCGATATGGAGGCGGTCAACTTGCGCAAAGCCCAAGGGGTGCCCTCTTTTTGCGACGCGCTCTTTGTCATTGCTCCCCTCTCTCCATGGCTTCGTGAAGAAGTCGCGTGGGTTCGGAATTACGTCGAAAAGGGGGGTGGCTTTTTGCTTGCAGCCGATGCCGAAATCGAAAGAGACGATGTCACAACGACGGGCTTCGAGGAATGGCTTCGCGAGCTTGGGGTTCGGATCGACCGCAGCGTGGTGCTCGAGCTGGACCAAGCCCATCTTCTGCCTGGGCAATCTGATCCTGCTGGGCCGATTCTTGTGACTGCTTTTGGCGAGCACCCCATTACCCGCTCCATTCGGGCCTTTGCGCGGCCGGTCGTGGTGTGGATGGCCCGGTCGATCAGGCCCATTGATGGCCGGGCCGTGACCCTGCTTTCGACAAGCAAGGACTCTTTTGCTGAGACCAATGTGTCCCGTCTCATCGAAAGCCAAGAGCTCGAGCGAGGAGAAGACGATGTGGCAGGGCCGGTTTCTCTCGGCGTGGCCATCGAAATCGAGGCTTCTGCAAAGGAGAGTGGCCCTCAGGAACAAAAAGGCGATGGCACAACCGAGCCCAAAAAGAAGGCCCGGGGCGGGCGCATTGTGGTATTGGGCGATGCGGAGATTTTTAAAGGGCAGGCCCTTTCGGTGCCAAGCTTTGCCAACATGGCTTTGGCTTCGGCAATTGCTGGTTGGCTTTGCGAACGAGAGGCGCTCATCGCTTTGCCACCCCGCAAAGAAAAGGGGCGCCCCATCCAAATGAGTGAGGCCGATGCGCTCAATATCGCTTTTCGCACGGTGCTGCTTTTGCCTCTGGCTGTGGCTTTTATCGGTTTGGCCGTGTGGTGGAACCGGAGGGCCTGATGCGTAAACGCACAGTGTTTGTGCTTGGCGGAGTGGCGCTTGCTTTGCTGGCTTTCATCGTTTTCTACGAGCGCCACACCATCCCAACGAGCGAAGTGGAGGCGCGAAAGCGCAAGGTGCTTGAGCGCTTCGTGAGGGGCCGCGTGCACCGCTTGCGGGTCGAGCACAAGGGAAGCCTTGTCGTCGAGCTTGAGCGGGTCGAAGGGGCAGCCGAGACCCTCGACACATTTGATGTGGGCACCTGGCGCTTGCTCAAGCCGATCGAAGCGCCAGCCGATCCTCAGGCGGTTGATTCTTTGCTTTTGGCACTTGAATCGCTGAGCCCCGAGCGGACCATCGAGGGGCCAAGTTCCGAAGACCGCCAACGCTTCGGGCTAGACTCCCCAGAATACACGGTGATCGCTCATGTTGGAAACGAAGTCCAACGCCTGCGCGTCAGTGCAAAAGACGAGGCGCTCAAAGGGCTTTTTGTGGAGGTTGAAGGCACAAACCGCCTTCACCTTGTGGGGAGCGAGCTCCTCGACACCTTGGCCAAGGGGGCCGATGAGTATCGCACAAAAAAACTCGTCGAAGACATGGTTCTTCGCGATGTTGTGCGCTTGCGCTTGGAGCAAGAAGCGGATGGCCGCAAGGAGCGTGCTGAGCTTGAATGGAGCGAAAGGCATTGGGTGGCCAGTGTGCCTTTTCAAGGCTTTGCCAGGGAATCGACGGTCAATGCCCTCATCGATGCCCTGATCGATGCACGGATTGTGCGCTATTTGCCTGAAAGCGATGCCAAGCTTCTCGCATCGCCCCGCCTTGTGATCGAGCTTGAGCGTAAGATTCGCGACAAAGACGGGCTCGATACAGGTGAAATTCGAAAAGAGCGCATTGCGTTGGGCGCTGCTTGCCCAGCCCCCCAAATGTCGACGAGCGATGAGATCAAAGGAGAAGAATCAATTGCTGTGCGCTTGACTTCAGGGGCTTTGGCATGTGTGCCAGCCCAAAGCCTTGCGCGGGTATTTGAAGCCCCAACTCGCCTCCGCGAAGCCCGGCTCCTTGCTTTGAGCGACGATCGGGTTGAAACAATCTCCTTTTTTGAAGGAGAGGGAAAGACCCTTCCCCTCCTTGAGCTTCGTCGAGAAGGTGATAAATGGGTGATTCGTGAGGGTGAGAAGGATGAGGCAGGTGACACCCAATCGATAAGCGAATGGTTGGGCCGGTTGCGTGCCACAGAGGTCGTGCGCTTTGAGCCACTTGATGAGAAAAAATTGCAAAGCTGTGGCCTGGCACCCCCTCGCCGTCGCATCCGCATCCGTCGAAACGATAACGATCAGTGGATCGAGGAAATTGCACTTGGAGGGCAAGAAGGTGATCTGCTCTGGGTGCGACGAGGGCAGGAGAAGGTCCTTGGTCTTGTTGCTCGTGATGTGGAGTCGCTTCTTTCTCCCTCAAAGTGGCGCTTCCGAAGCCGTGAACTCATCCGCCGCGAAGCCGATGACATCATCCGCATCGAGATCGAGCGTGCTGGAGTGGGCGAGGTGCTCACGCGGGATGGAGAAAATTGGCGGGTTGAAAAGCCCTTCGAGATGCCAGGGGATCGGGTTGTCACCCGCGAACTCACCCGTCTTCTTGCCTCTCTTCGCGCCGAGCGGTGGCTTGAGCCTGGAGTGGGTGGGCAAGGGCTTTTCGAACGTCCTTCTTTTCGCATCCGATTCACTTTTCGCACTTTGCTAACCGATGCAGGGGCACCTCTTCCCACAGAATATGAACTCACAATTGGCGCTGCCACCCAAGGCGGTCACTATGCACGCCTTTCAACCGAAAGCACACCATTTGTGATTGCTCAGCAACTGATTGAGCAGATTCGAGAACCCCTCGCCGATCGTGAGGCGATTGCAATTGATACCTCTCAAGCCAAACGCATCACCCTCCGAACCTCCTCTGGAGCAACGCTCATCGAGAAGGGTGAAGACGGTGAATGGCGAAAAGGGAGTGAGCTGGCTGCTCCGGATGCAACGGCTGCCTTTTTGGATAGACTTCGAAATTTGCGAGCAAAAGGAGCCATCCGCTACTCCCAGGAGCCTTTGCGCAACGTTGAGCTTCGCATCGAAGTCGAAGGTCTCAACACCAAGGTGCTTGAAGTTGGTCGATTGGTTGGGGAAGGTGAAGAGGCATTTGCACCGGTGCGTATGGAGGGTGTGCCAGTCGAATACCGCCTCGCGCCAGACGTCTTTCGCGCCCTTGTTTCTTACCGGCCCTAGGCATCTCTAGAGAGAAGCGAAGTGAGGGAAGGTCTTTCGGTTGTCGATTCTTGGTGGCGTGGGACGGTGAATCCAATCACCGCTCCACCCCCATCGGCTTTTTCAACCCAAACCCGCCCACCGTGGGCTTCGACCACATGTTTCACAATCGCAAGGCCAATGCCCGATCCCCTCACGTTGGAGCCAGGGCGTGGAATTCTAAAAAAGCGTTCGAAAATCCGGCGGTGATGTTCGCGGGGAATGCCAGGCCCGTGATCACGCACCTTGACGACGAGGTGGTGGCCCTTGGAGCTCACTTCAATTTCAAAAGGGGGAGCTCCGTATTTTAGGGCATTGTCGAGAAGATTCATGAACACAATCAAAAGGCTCTGCTCGTCGAAGCGGGCCATGGGCAGGCCAGGCTCTGAGCGGACCACAATTTCAATGTTCCCATCATGCCGGGCACGAAATGCTTCAATCGCTCGCTGGATCACATTGAGGATCGAGCCTTCTTGAAAATCGTAAACGTCTTTCCCCCTCTCGATTGCTGCAAAATCCAAAACATTTTCAATCAATGCAGAAAGCCTTTCCGATTCACGCACGATCGATTCAAGATATTGACGCTCTTTGGCCTCGTCACGAATCCGTTTGGTCAAAAGAAGTTCTGAAAACATGCGAATGACGGATAGAGGCGTTTTGAATTCATGGCTAACATTGGCCAAAAACTCGCTTTTTAACCGATTGAGACGTCTCTCCTGTATTTGTGCATAAACCAAAAAAACGACACCAACAAGCAGCGTTACGAGCGCAAGTGCTATCAAAGCAGACTCTGTTGAGCTTTTGGCTTGCTTTTGGGCAGAAAGCACGGGGGCGCGCTTGGGTGCGACTTGCAATCTCCATGTGTAAAAAGTTGTGGGGAAATTTCGACCGACGAGGTATTCCCCGACTCCCGAAAGGGCTGCGCCAAACACAGGTCGATTTTCCTCGTTGACAATGTTAAAAAGGTATTTCCCGACTTCATTTTGGAATATGCTCGGAAACAAATGGTGGATGAAATAGTCAGAATCATGTTGTGCGACAAGATAGAAGCGCTTCCCATTGCTTTTAACAGAGCGGTAACTGAATAACAAATCGCTTTGCCCATAACGATGATGAAGATGTCGTAATTGCCCAATCGGCGCCCTTTCCAAAAAAAGATCTGGGCAAATCTTTTCTTCAAACATGGAGAGGAAAGCCGATTTTTCTTTTGAGGTGCATCGGCACAGGTGAATGAGTATTCTTTTTTCTTCGTCAAGTACCAAGAGCCTTTTGATCGATGGGGCGATATTCGAAAAAGCGTGCTCCCATTCTTCTTCAAGCGCATGCAGATTGGTGAGATCAACGCGCCGAAAAATGGCTTCATCAGCGGCGATGACTGCTTTCTCAATGGCATCGATTTTTTCGTCGACGACGAGAAGGGTTGATTCCAGAATTGAGGCGCGGGTGGCTTCGGCAAAGCGGCGAGCGGCTTCGATTGAATAGTAACCGAGGATGCCAGCCGAAATGAGGGTTACGGGGATGAAGAGAAAGGAGAGCAAGCGCGAAAACCAGGACACGGCGGCTCTTTGAATTTTGTGGGCTTTTCAAAGCAAGGCCAAATCGTCAGGGAGCTTGGCGTTGGATGAGGGCGTTCAACACCTGATAGGCCACAAAGGCTTGGTAGTCATCCGCAAAAGGCGGAAGGTTTTCACCTTTTCCGCTCTCGCGCATTTGGGCTCGGAAGGCATCCGCTGCCACGGCCAGGTTGATGCCGGCCACTTCTTTTTCAAGCAAAAACTCGCTCAAAGGCGCTCGTTCTTGCAGCAGGCGGCGAAAGGTTTCTTGTGGGAGCTGGTCAATCCGCAGGTCTGGCACGATCCCTTGGGCATGGATGGAGCGGCCGCTTGGTGTGTAATAGCGAGCGACAGTGAGCTTAATCGCACTTCCGTCGGGGAGATCAAAGAGGTTTTGGACGCTGCCTTTGCCCCAAGTGGGGGTTCCGATCAGAATGGCTCGGCGGTGATCTTGGAGGGCACCGGCCAAAATCTCAGCAGCGCTTGCTGTAAAAGCGTCGACCAGCACGACCATGGGCCAAGGTGGGCGGGTTCCAGGGCTGTGCGCGTGCATTTCGGAAATGAGCACGCCCCTTCGACCGCGCGTTGAGACGATGATCCCGCTTTCAAGAAACTCATCAGCGACTTCCACAGCCTCGTCAAGAAGGCCGCCCGGATTGCCCCGCAAGTCAAGCAGGATACCAGTGATCCCTCCTTGGGGCTGCGCTTGAGCCATGGCGGCATCGATGAGGCGTCGGACCTCATCGCTTGTCGTCTCCTGAAAAACGCGGATCCGAAGAAAGAGCGAACGGTTGGGCAAAAGCCGTGTTTCGACCGAATCGATGTGGATGATTTCGCGGATCAAGGTGAGCTCGATGGCTTGTTCGACGCCTTCCCTTCGCAGGCGCACTCGAATCGGGCTTCCTGGAGGCCCCCTCATGAGCCGAATCGCCTCAGAAATTCGCATGTCTCGGGCATTGCGGTTAGCGATTGCAAGGAATCGATCGCCAGGACGGATGCCTGCGCGCTCTGCCGGGCCCCCTGGAAGGACACTTTGGATGATGAGCCAGCCATCTTTGACGTCGATTTCAACGCCGATTCCAGCAAAGTGGCCGCTCGTATCGTCTTCGAAGATGGCGCGTTCCGTTGGATCGAGAAAGGCTGAATGGGGATCGAGGGCATTCACCATGCCGCGAATCGCTCCATAAACCAGCGCCTCAAGCTCGGGTGGTTCGACATAAGCGGCTTCGATATGGCTTAAGACCCGAGCAAATGTGCCAAGCACAGCAAAGGGGCTTTGCGCTTCCCCAGAAGCCTTGCCCGCTTGCCAAATGGCTTCTGCTCCACAGGCCACAATCACAATCCAGCCAAGCACTTTCCTTGCGCGGAGGGGATATGCTCTAAAACGACGAGCCTCCATTGGCGCTTCTCCCTTGCCGAGGCTAGCTCAGGATGATGAGGTTAAGTGATGACGGAGAGCACCCGTAACCCCAAGTCAAATGCGCCAACCGACCCCCGGAAAATCAGCGTGTATTTGCCCTTGGATATCATCAACGAGCTTCGAAGAGAGGCCTTGCGGCTCGATCGCACGATTTCCTGGATCATCCAACGCTGCGTGCGAATTGGCATCCACGAAATTCGCAAAATGCCGACGGTAAACGATTTGGAGGTGGTCGATTTTCGTGGACAAGAAGATCAAGGAAATGACACGAAAAGTGAGCAAAACGATGGGAAGAGCGGGATTTGACCCATGGAGTATGAGCTCACAGGAAGTGTGATCTCCAGAGATGGGGCACGCCTTTTCTGGGGAGAACGCGGAAAAAATCAGAGCAGCAAGTATTCGATTGTGCTTTGCGATGGGATTGCCTGCGATGGCTTTGCCTGGAAATACATTCAACCTGCGCTTTCTGCGCATCACCGCGTTCTTCATTGGCACTACCGCGGCCATGGGAGGAGCGAAGATCCCAAAGATCCCGAGCGCATCGATGTCCCCTCTCATGCTGAGGATTTGCTCGATATCCTCAAGGCCCGCTCCATCGAGGAAGCCGTTGTGATCGGCCACTCGATGGGAACTCAAGTGGCCCTTGAGCTTTACCGCATCGCCCCTTGGCTCATTCGTGGAATGGTGCTTTTGTGCGGAAGCGATGGGCGCATCACCGCTTCTTTCCACGGAAGCGATTGGCTTGAAAAGAACTTGCCTCGACTCATCGAATGGGCCGAAAAAAGGCAGCGCGCGCTTAGAGCGATTTGGCGTCGCGTCCCAACGGGCTTGGCCTATGCCTTTGCTTCGCTTCTGGGCGAGATCAATGCCGATGCCCTTAGCAAAAAGGATTTCGCCCTATATCATGAGCATGTCACAAAGCTTAATCCTCTTTTGTTTTTACGAATGCTTGAAAAGGCCGGGCAGCACAGTGCAAAAGATGTTTTAAATTCCATTCAAGTACCTGTTCTTGTGATTGCAGGCGATTTGGACACATTTACCCCTCCTGAGCGCAGCCGCGAAATGGCAAAAGCGATTCCCGGGGCT
>JANWYL010000220.1 GCA_025056955.1 Sandaracinaceae bacterium
GTTAACCCGAAGCTCAATCACACATTCACTTCCCACCATCTTTGCCTCAAACCAGCCCTCAAAGTCTTGGTCTTGAAGGCGAGCCATCTTGCCTGCATCGGCCGGATCTGGCTCAGCCCCCTGGCGCACTGCGACGTAGCAGTCAAAGGGATTCACAACCCCCCTCTCCATCGCTACAGATGGGGGAACAAAGGGATCGTACTGGCCTGGGCACTCTGGGTTGATCAGGCGCTTTTCACATCGATCCCAGGTCGATGGATCGTCGAGGTTGCAACCTGGCCGTCCTGCCACTGGAATCTCTGTGCAATAGCAATACCCATCAGGATTTTCGCGCTGGCAAGGAACTGGCGGGTATTCGGGCAAAGGACGCCCCGTCCGGACCCGCACGACCTCCATAAGCACACGATTCCACTCACTCACTGTTTCAAAGGCAGGCCGAACCAGGTGAGCTGGAAGCTCAGGACTCGTATGCCAAATGATTCGGCGGACTCCCCGGTCTTTGTAGTCAACCGGCCGACGCCGCACACAACGTCCCTCTTTGCAACGCGCATTGGGACCAGCTGCCTCAACGCAATCGATATTGCTTCCACAACTCACATCAAGCGCTTCCTCGTCATACCAATTCCGCCATATGTTGTGGCGAAACATCGCAAGGTTGCGGAAGTCGGTCCTACCCCACCCCGGATCCCCCGCATCGTGTGTTGAATCATAGGTGTCTCGTTCAAGGCGGAAATAGCCAGCTCGCTCAAAGCGCTCGTCCTGCCACTGTTCTGGCTCATACTCTCTCGTATTGCTCACACGGAGAAAACTGGTTCTTACAGCAATTGGAACGCTTGCACATTCCGGCATTCCAAGGGCTGCTTCCCCGCAGTAAGGAACAAGCCCATACACTGGATCGTTGATGACACCAGGAGAAAGCAATTCAATCGTCACAAAACTGAAGTGATAGAGCTGCCCGACAGGATAATCCCCAGCAAAAATGCGGTCTCCTTCAGAAGCACATTTAGGAGAATCTGGGGAATCACAGCTCATGTAATGAAACTGCGGCATCCACTCCGGAGGCATGTCCGAACGAGACCAGACAGCAATGTCAGCTGGCTCGCGTCGGACTTGCCCAAATAGCGCCTGAAGGTCAGCGGAAATGCCTGCCCTCGAAGCAATGAGGTTGCGCGAAAAGTCAACGCGCATGAAGCGCCGTTCCCACCACTTGCGATCAGTTGCGTTCTCAACGATGATGTTCTGCTCTTCGCCAGTTGTGCTGTTGTACACCCGACGAATATCGAAATGGCCCAATATCCGATAGGCGGCGACTGGCTGTCCCAAAAACCTGGGATCCCCTTGCCGCTCATCGGCGTAAGGATCAGCAGCCTCCGAGACGGTGCGGTAATCCCGATAAGCATACAGGGCCTGTTCATCGATGACCCATCGAATTCGCGGAATCGCATAGCCACCGCTCGTCCCGTCGTTGCCCACTTCTCCAACAAAGCCAAGGCCCGCGGCTTCGTAGTCAAAATCAATGATTGTTTGGGCCATGTACCACGAGCCTTCGAATATCCTTTTGTCGATTACATTTGCACCGACCTGATTGATGGGAGGCCGCGGTTCGCCACAACCCAAAGCAACAAACGCCAAAGCAATCCAAAGCCAGGCACCTCGAATGTGACCCTGTCCCTTCATCGCCTTCTCCCTAATTTTAAAACCACATGCGCTTAGACAAAGGCAAGCTCCTCTTTGCAAGACCCTGCCTGCGCCTCTGAAGTTCTTCCGGTGTCAAGCCTTCCTCCGACTCTTGAACCGGATGAAGCGCAAGGTACAGCCCATCAACCATGATTGTGGCCGTCAAAGCCACTTGGGTATCTGGGTTGAAAGGACTTCGAATCGAACCATCGTCGTTGTACAGAGGAGCAAAAACCGTTGAGTTGGCAACAGAAAGAGAAAGATTGAACCAATCATTAAGATCGTAAGCAGCACCAAGCGCAAAGTAAGTAAAGTTACGCCACCTTGTGGCGTATCCCTCTTGAGGGACTTTTTCGCCAGGGGGAGCTCCCACCACGCCCAGATCGCTCCAACTGACTTCCATGAGATCAAATAGATGGATCCACGCAAAGAAAGCTTGAAAGCTCAGTGTGAAACCTTGCAAAGGAGTGATGTTGATCGTTGTGCCAGCAATGATTCGATCAGCCTCATTGGCCACTGCCCCATCACAACCAGATGGCCCAGATGGGGTACAGGGTACCGCCTCTTGGGTCCGGATGACATTGGACCCAGCAAACCAACGCTGGTACCTTAAAAGGGTAGCGATTGTCATACCAAGGGCTTCTGGAATTGGGCGAACAATGATGGCTCCTGCGCCTACATTGACGTAGCGTTGGGCAGCCATGCTTGCAAAAGAGGTGGGGAAGGTGAGGCGCGCAGTTGGAATAATCACAAACCCCTCCCATGGGATTGTTCGACGCAGTTCAACCACCGAGTCTGAGAGCTGGAAGCGTCGGTTATAAGGCGATGCATCGTCGTCCGTGAATTCGAAAAATGCGCCAAAAGAGAAAAACAAAAAAGTCGCTGCATCCAAATACCACCGAGGTGTGAACGATAAAAATTGGTAGATGTTTGGGTCGTACGAAAGCTGAGACTCTTTCAGAAATGTGTTGAATGTGGAAGCAATTGTGTAGCTAAAAAAAGAGTTGCGCCAAGCCAACGGCTCTGGAGCGCGTTTTGACGAAGCAGCGGCGTTAGGGCCTGAGGCGCTTGCGCTTTGGGCATCACCGCTTTGTGATGCTTGAGAAGCTTCCTGCGGTTGCCCGGAAGGAGCGCTTTGGCCATCTCGCTTTTCATGAGAAGCGGATGTTGTGGCTTGGGGAGCCTGTGCATCCAAGGGAGCTTCCCAAAAAAAAGTGACACCCGCAAGCCACACCCAAACCTTTGCACGCAAACGCAAGCCCATATCACACCGTTCTTGAACTAAAATGTTGCAATCAACAAATTCAACGTATTGTATTTTCATCTCTCTGTCAACCAGAGGCAACCCCAAAAAGTGGCTTCTCTACCCGCAAAGGGTAGGCCCTAAAAGGAAGCCTCGTTTCTTTTGTGGCTTCGACTTCGAAGTGAGCGTCAAAATCGCGGTACCGATCTGGCTTAAAAACTCACCTAGTGAACAATCACAACTTCACCAAGGCGATAGGCAGCATGAAGAAGGGTTGGGTGCAGATCGGAAGCTCGCTGCAACTCTTTCAGCTCTTGGCCAGAAAGGAGGGGCAGAATTCTCAGGCCTAACGGCAAAGGCAGTCCTGGATTCCGAAGCAAGGTAAATCGGATTCGAGGGATGAGCGCCCACCGAGAAGAAGCAGCAATCTCCCTGAGAATCGGGGAAGGGGTGGAACGGGCTGCTGCAACTCGGAGCACATCTTGCTCGGTCAAAGAAGGGTTTTGCAGAAGAATGCGCATCACTTCAGGGCAATTCGTGTTCAAAAGTTGGATGCATCGCCTGCGATCTCGAAACCTCGCCATGGTCTTGGATGCTCCCACTGTAGGTACCCCGATTTGGGGTTGATCTCCCGGATGCACTTCTTCCTTTGCATGACCGCCTGGCGCCATGGCTTGCGCAAGATCAATCCACCCCCCTTGCCTCAGACCAGTCGACAACTGGCTGGCCAAAGGATCGGCGCTTGGGCGGGCAAAGAGCAGGTTAACCAGGGTCCAATGCCACCTCCATAGCGCGTGGCGTGAGAGGGCCCCGGCATAAGCGCAAACCAAGAATTCGCAAGCCGCATCGATTGATAGCTGATGGAGGGACCAATTGAGCAGGCAGACTGCAAGCTCTGGATCGCGAAGCGTTGAAGGAACCAGAATTGGGAGCCGATACATGGCCAAAAACGAGTGCCAGAAATCAGAGTTCTGTCCAGGAGGCTCTAGTGAGAGGAATCCCTTGACGCGGGTATTTCCTTCTGAGAGGTTGAGACCAGCGGAGCAAACAGATGCAGCCCTCCTCTTTTGAGTTTGGGAAAACCCGCCTGATCAAGCGGTATTCAAACCGAAAGCTTTACGACACTGCAATAAGTCGCTACATCACTCTGCAAGAAGTCGCACAGCTCGTCAAAAGTGGAGAAGAAATAAGGGTCATCGACAATGCCACTAAAGAAGATCTAACGGCGCGAACGCTTGCGCAAATTCTTTGCGAGTCCAAACGACAAAAAAAACGAGGTTGTTCCCAAGGAACACTTGCGGTGTTGAAGGCCCTGATTCAAGAGGGAGGAGAGTTGATCCAACCCAAGCGATTGGTGGGCTCGTTTCGTAAAGAAGAGATCGCTCCACAGCCGAAACCCCAGTCCAAGGCCAACAACGCGCCCATCAATCAAGGGAATGGTCGTTCGCTCTGGTCCAACTCAAAGCATCTTTTGGAAATCGTGCAACGAACAATTGATGACCCTTTGCGAGCCATAGTGGCTAATCTTTCATCTTCCCTCCACTCTCTCCAATCGGAGATTGAACAGCTCAAGATCCGTTTGACCCAAATCGAAAAACGTTTTGAAAAAGGTCAGGGCCAAGGTGCACTTGAAACCAATCGACCCAAAAACAGCGGTGTACCTGTGAAGGATTGAAGAATTCAGACCGCGCCAAGGGAATAATTTCTCCCCTCGGCGCGTTGAATTGCCGTGAAATGAGGCTCCAGCAATGACAAATGATCTGCGGAAGCAGCTAGCCTACGAGGCAATGGCCCACCTCGATGTGCTTTACCGAACAGCATTGCGCCTTAGCC
>JANWYL010000221.1 GCA_025056955.1 Sandaracinaceae bacterium
GGCCCAGGCCAGAATGGAGGCGATGCGTGGGTGGTTGCCCGCCACTTGCGCGTCCATGGCTTCCCTCCCCGTTGCTTTCTTGTCGCTGATCCCTCGAGGGTTCGCGGTGACTCCGCGCTCGCGCTTTCCGCCCTTCGAGCAATTGGAATCGACCCAACTCCCATCAAATGCCCTGAAGATCTTCAAGCCCTTCTGGCCCTGAAGCACCAAGCGAGCCTGATCATCGATGGGCTCTTTGGCACAGGGCTTGACCGACCAATTGATGGGATTCACCGCTTGGTGATTGAGGCCCTTTGCCAATGGCCAGCCCCCAAGGTCGCTCTCGATATCCCAAGCGGGGTGTGTGCCGAAAGCGGAGGAGTGCTCGGTGTGGCGCTTCCAGCAGACCTCACAATCACTTTTCATGCCCCCAAGCGAGGGCTTCACCATCCCCCAGGCCTGCGCCTTGCGGGCGAGGTGGTGACAGTTGACATCGGGGTCCCTCCCCCTCCCACAGCCTCAGCTTGGCTGATTGGCCTTGAAGACGCCCGCGGACTTTCGAGGCGCCCAATTGATGCCCACAAAGGCACAGGAGGACATGTCCTTGTGATCGGAGGGAGCCCCGGCAAAACCGGTGCTGCCCTTCTCGCCTCTCGCGCTGCGCTGCGCGCAGGTGCTGGCTTGGTCACAATCGCTCCCCGTCCCGAAGCCCGCCCCTCCATTGAAGCGAAGGTGCTTGAGGCGATGACCCTTGAATTTTCGCAAGAAGACGCCGTGCCAACCATCCTTGAATTCGTCTCCCGCGCCGAAAGCGCTGTCCTTGGGCCTGGTCTCGGTCTCGATCCGATCGCCAAAGAGTGGGTCGAGCGCCTTGCGATAGAGCTCCCTGTCCCTACCGTGATTGACGCCGATGCCCTCCGCCTGCTCAACCCATTGGCCCTCCGCCAGGCAGTTGCGCCCCGCATCCTCACTCCCCATCCCGGCGAGGCCGCTTCCATGCTTGGAAGCTCCATCCAAACCATTCAATCCAACCGCTTCGCCGCCGCCCAATCCCTTGTCGAATTGAGTCACGCGATCGTTGTGCTCAAGGGGGCCCGAAGCATCATCGCCTCCCGCGATTGCCTTTTCGTCTGCGAACGGGGAAGCCCTGCCCTTGGCACAGCTGGCTCAGGCGACGTGCTTGCTGGAATCATTGCCGCCCTTCTCGCTGAACGCCGCGCCCAGGATCTCCAGAGCGCTTTTGAAGCGGCTTGGCTTGGGGTGCTGCTCCATGCCGTCTCTGGCGAGCGCGCTGCCCAAGGAAGTGACCGAGGCCTTCTTGCCTCCCAAATCGCTGATGCCCTTCCCTCCCTATTTGCAGAACTCCTTGGCTCCGCTGCTCCCCACCCACACCATCATTGACCAAATCCTTTTCGCTTCGCCATGGCTGCCCTTCTTCGCAACGTCGCGATCATCGCGCACGTCGATCACGGAAAAACCACCCTTGTCGATGCGATGCTCAGGCAGAGCGGCGCCATTCGAGCGAGCGAAGCCCGCGGCGAACGGCTACTCGACTCGAATGCGCTTGAACGCGAGCGCGGAATCACAATTTTCGCAAAGCACTGCACCATCCGCTGCCCCACTTCCCTTGGCGAAGTGCGCCTTACCATCATCGACACGCCTGGGCACGCCGACTTTGGCGGTGAAGTCGAGCGCACCCTCCGCATGGCCGACGGTTCTCTTCTGCTGGTCGATGCGGCCGAAGGCCCCCTCCCTCAAACCCGTTTTGTCCTCAAGCACGCCCTCGATCTCGGCCATCGCATCATCGTCGTCATCAACAAAATCGATCGCCCAGACGCCCGACCGGAAGAAGTGCTTGGCGAAATCTTCGATCTCTTTATCGAACTCGGTGCAAGTGATGAACAAGCCGATTTTCCTGTGCTCTACGCAATTGGCAAAGAGGGCATCGCCAAGCGCAGCCTCCATGATGAAAACCACGACCTCACTCCCCTCTTTGAAACCATCGCCCAATTCATCCCTCCCCCTCGAGTGGAACCAGATGCTCCCTTTGCTTTTTTGGTCCACGACATCCAAGCCGATGACTATGTGGGCCGCCTGGCAATTGGCCGCATTGCTGCAGGAAAGATTTCTGAAGGGCAACAGGTGATCCGCATTGGAAAGTTGGGCACTTCGAGGGTCAAGGTGGGCTTTGTTTATGCCTTTGACGCAATGCGTCGAATTCCTGTCCCCTCAGCCCAAGCTGGTGAAATCGTGGCCCTTTCTGGAATCGAAGGGGTTGAAATCGGCGACACCCTTTGTGCCCCTGAGCACCCTCGAAGCCTCCCTCGAATCCACGTCGAAGAACCAACCCTCAAGCTGAGCTTTTACGTCAACACCAGCCCCTTTGCGGGTCAGTCAGGCCGCTTTCTCACTTCTCGCCACCTCCGCGAACGGCTCGAACGCGAAGCCCTTCGGAACATCGCCATGCGCTTTGAGCCTGCCGAATCTCCCGATGAATTCATCGTCTACGGCCGGGGTGAGCTCATGATTGCCATCCTCCTCGAAACCATGCGCCGCGAGGGCTATGAGCTTGCTGTTGGAATGCCTGAACCAGTGCTCCGCGAAAGCCAAGGCCAGCTCCTTGAACCGATCGAACACGTTGTGATCGACCTCCCTGAAGCTTTTTTTGGCACCGTTACAGGAGCCTTGAGCGCGCGCCGGGGCGAGCTCATCGAGCAGCGCTTCATCGGCAACCAACGGATTCGCCTCGAATTCCGCATTCCAAGCCGTGGCCTCATCGGCTATCGCAGCCAACTGATGAGCGATACCCGTGGCACGGGAACAATGCACTCCATTTTTGCAGGCTGGGCTCCTTATAGCGGCCCCATGAACCGCCGATCGACTGGGGCGCTCGTCGCCGATCGCCAAGGCATCTGCACCGCTTATGCCCTCGACCACCTCCAGGCCCGCGGAACCCTCTTCGTCTCGCCAGGCGATCCCGTCTACGAAGGCATGATCGTCGGCGAGCACAACCGCGAAAACGACCTCAATGTCAATGTCACCCGCGAAAAAAAGCTCTCCAACATCCGAATGAAAAACAAAGACGAAAACATCATCCTCACCCCTCCCCGCCGCATCACCCTCGAATTTGGGCTTGAGTTCATCGATCGCGATGAGCTCATGGAAGTGACGCCAGCGGCGATTCGGCTCCGCAAAAAAGTGCTCGAAGCCAGCCGGCGCCCCACGCGCAACGAAGATTAAAGCGGCTCCTAAAGGCAGCTTTTGGCTAGCCCAAGTGCGCGCGCCCCTTTGAGTTAACATTCGACTCAGGGCCCGCAATGCCCCCTTTAGCTCAAACCAAGCTTCCCCGCTCGACCGATGCCCAGAAGTTCCAAAACCACTTGCGCCGCCCTGCGCGCCCGCTCCTTGTCCACATAGAAGCCCACCTCCCAATCTGTGACTCCTTCTTCATCGAGAAGCGCCACCCGCACCTCGTAGCCGCCTGGCACCTCTTCGATTCGCGTGTGCTTAGGGGCCCGCGCTTCCGCATCGGTCCGAATCGAGGCGTATTCTTCCCAATACGGCGCAATCGCTGCTTCGATTTCCTCGGGCCTGACTTCGCAGCCATTTGGCCACTCCACAAGGCGGGAAGCATCTCCATAGCGCCTCTGCGCCAAGCGCTGCACAAAACGAAAAGAAGCATTCCGCATCATGACCACAAAGGCCCGCGGGTCTTCTGTGATATCGGTCGAGCGATCAACTGGCATTGCTTCTGTGATCCGGTCCCGCAAAAAGCCAATATCCCCTCTCGACAAACGATCCCATTCTTCAAGAAGGCTCGAATCCACACTGAAAACCATGTTCCGAAGCCACGCTTCAAGATCAAGCACTCCCTCAGTTTTCATCGATCTGGGCACGCTTTGGCGAATTGCCTTATAAGCATCTGAAAGGTATCGCAGCAAAATCCCCTCCGATCGCTCAAGCCCATATTGCTTGACGTATTCGTTAAATGAAAAGCCATTTTCAAAAATATCCCTTGCAATCGACTTAGGCTTTAAATCGCTTTGCGAAATCCATGGATGCTTTCGAACAAAGTGCTCAAACTCTTCCATCAAAAAATCAAGCTTTGGTTTCGGCAATTCGATCTTTTCAATTTCTTGAATCCTTTCTTCATAAGGAACCCCAAGTGCTTTGAGTTCTGCGAGTTTCTCCTCGCGCAGCTTATCAAGTTGCCTTTGAAGAATAAGCCATGGGTCTTCAAGCGTGGCCTCCACAATGGTCAAAAGATCCAGCGGGTAGGTGGCATCCCACGGATGCAAGCGCTTGGCTGCCTCAATGATAAAAAGAGACAAAGCCGAATGAAGCGAAAAATCTTCCTGCAGCTCCTCGTGAACACGAAGCAGTGATCCCTTTTCTTTTGAAGGCATTTCAACAATTCCTGCCTTCCACAAAGAACGAAAAAGCTGAATTGCATGGCGAGCATGGGCATACTTGCGTTTTTTTGGCTCATGACTTTCCCGAATCAGATAGCGAATCGCCTGGCAGCCATTTTCTCCTCGTCGATAAGCTCCGCTTAGGATCTCAAGCAACATTCCTCCCGTTATCCGGAATTGCGAATCAAGCCGCTCGGGCTGCCCATTTACGAGCCGGCGAAAAACATTTTCATCCCAATGGACATAGCCCTTTTCTGGTGGATGCTTAAATACGATTTTTCTGAGCTTTTTAGGATCACCAGCAGCCTTTAACAAAGCAACCTTGTTTTCGATAACATGCTCTGGAGCTTGTACGATGAC
>JANWYL010000222.1 GCA_025056955.1 Sandaracinaceae bacterium
CTTGGAATTGCGGCCTTTTTTTTGGCCATGCTCGGCCTTCTCCCGGGCCTTCCGACAGTGCCTTTTTTTGTGCTCGCAACAGTGTTTGGTGTGGCCGCCTGGCGGCTGAACCGGATTCAACCCGCTGCCCAAGCCATGTCTGAGAGCGCTTTGCACCCCGAAGCTCAGCGAGAACAACGCGCAAAAAAGCAATTCGTCCCCTTGGTCATACCCATCCTCATTGAAGTTGGGGATGAACTTGCCGGGGTCTTGCTCGACAAGCAAGGTGGGGGACCTTTTCTCGAAGAAGAGGTACCCCGTCTTCGCGACTCACTCTTTGTGTCTCTCGGAGTACAATTGCCTGGCGTGCGCGTTCGCACATCTCCGCTTTTAGGGGCTCGCGAGTACCTCATCGCTCTTCACGAAATTCCTCTCGCAAGGGTCCAGCTTGAAGGAGATCGCTTTGTTCCCGCCCCCCCTTCAGCACTCGCCGAGTATGGGGTTGAAGCCATCCCAGCAGTTGACCCTGCCACAGGCAAGCCTGGTGGCTTCATCCGCGCAGAAGCCGAAAACGTCGTTGTTGCCGCCGGCTTTTCAGTGCTCTCTCCATCACAGTTTGTGGCACGACACCTTGAAGCCACACTCCGCAAACGTGCGGCCGACTTCGTTGGGCTCCAGGAAACTCAAAACCTTCTCGACCAATTGGAAAAAGCCTACCCCGCCCTCGTTCGGGCAGTCGTGCCCAAGCCCGTACCCCTTTCGCTTTTGGCGGATATCCTCCGCCGGCTGGTTGAAGAAGGTGTATCGATTCGTCCCCTCCGAGAAATCCTTGAGGCCCTGGCCATTCATGGGGCAACCGAAAAAGATCCCGTCGTTCTCACAGAAAGCGTGCGAATTGCTCTGCGCCGATTTATCACCCATCAACACGCAAAAGACGGCGTCCTCCTTGCCTATCTGGTTGATCCCCTCATCGAAGACACCGTGCGAGATGCCATCCAGCGCACGAGCACAGGAAACTACCTCGCCTTGCCCCCAGATCTTGCCCGAGACATCGTCGCAAGCATCCAACGGACGTTGGGTTCCTCCCCTTTAGGTGTCCTCCTCACCCAATCCGACGTACGCCGCTACTTTCGTCGGTTGATTGAAAGCGATCTACCAGAACTTCCTGTGCTTTCCTTTCAAGAACTCGATCCCACCATCTCCATCCAACCGGTTGGACGCGTTGGGCTGCGCTAGGGCCATGCTAACCACTGTTCACAGGGTTTTGCTCCCACTTCTGCCCCTTCGCTCATCAAGCTGCCATTGGGAAAAGCTGGCACTTTGATTGCTTCTCTTGCCTGCTCTCAGAGAGGTCTCCATGCCGCGCCGTCTACTCCTTGTTTTTACCCTGGCCAGCCTCTTTTGGCATCGAGGCTTGCTTCGCGCTCAGCCAATGGTTTGTCAGCCAGGCGACGTGGTTTGCGGTGAAGTACAAGCAGGGCCTTTCCAAGGCAGGATTCGGATTGGCGTTGGTGCTCCCCCTCCGCCTCCACCCCTTGTCGTCACTCCCCCCTCCCCACCACCACCGCCTGTTGTCGTTGTCCCCCAAGTCCCTCCGGCAGTGGTGGTGCCACCGCCTCCTCCACCACCTCCACCCGTTGTCGTCGCTCCTCCACCACGTCCTCCAACTGTTATTGTTGCACCCCCGCCGCGAACAGTGATTGTGACACAGCCTCGACCCGTTGTGGTTCGCCAGCGGGCAGTTGTCATCTCTGCCTTTGATACAGCGCTTCGGTTATCACTAAGCGGCATGTTCACTGATCGCATCGCAATTGGCGGTGGCAACGTTTCATTTCGATTGCGTCCAATTGAGCATCTCGCATTGGATCTTTCAGGCGGCTTCTATGCAGGCGAGGATTACCAGAAAGCCACACGGTGGGAAATTCCCATTCTTGCGGACCTCTTATTCTTCCTTAACCCCTATGATCGAATCCAATTCTATGGCCTTGTAGGCATCGGTGCTTCAGTTGGCCAACAAGGGAGCTACTCGCGGCGCGGGCGCTTCCTTGCAGATCGGGGTCTCGTTTACATCGGTGGAGAAGTTGGAATTGGCGTCGAGTGGCGATGGAGCAGGCATTTTGCTGTGCACTTCGATGTTCGGGCCTTCTTGCGAGAGCAGGTAGGAAATAGCGGCCCAGAGTTTGCTGAATTCGACGGCCGGGCGCTCCGCACCACCAATACTTCAGCTGGCGTTTACGGAAACTTGGGCTTCACCCTCTACTTTGCAGGCTTGTAGCTAAACATCCTATTTTGTGAGCGCGTACACGAGGGCAACTGCCTCCTCCAGTCGTTCAGCCTGATTTGCACCCGCCTGCGCAAAGTCTGGCCTTCCTCCCCCGCCTCCTCCTAAAAGAGCGGCAGCCTGCCGCACAAGGTCAGAAGCCACAAAACGCGAAGTCAACTCTTTAGATACGGAGCAGGCCAAAAGCGCACGTCCATCGGTTGTCCTGGTGCCAAGCAATACCACTGAGGGGCCTAGCTCATCCCTCAGCCGATCTGCAAGATCGCGCAGTGCCTTGGCTTCACCAAGCCCCACAACAGCCCCAAGCACCTTGTACCCATCTCTTTCCTGCACCAAAGCACGAAAATCCTGCTCCTTGCCTTTTGCCAAGCGCTCCTGAAGCTTCGCAAGGCTGCGTTCTTGCTCCTTGAGCTGGGCGAAAAGCCTTTCAATACGCTCCTTGACCTCTTCTGGCTTGACCTTAAGCAAAAGGCCGATACCAGTGAGCTCCTTTTCCATTGCCTGAATGTGCTCAAGTGCTGCCCGGCCCGTGAGGGCTTCGATCCGCCTTACCCCTGCTGCAATTCCACCCTCGGAAACGACTTTGAACAAGCCGACCTCGCCAGTGGATTTGGCATGTGTTCCACCGCAAAGCTCAATTGAATCGTCAGTGATGCGAAGCATGCGCACGACTTCACCATACTTCTCTTCAAACAAAGCAATCGCGCCTCTGGCCTTGGCCTCCTGGATGGGCAGGATTTCAGTTTGCACCGGCGCATTTAACCAGATTTTTTGGTTAACGAGGGTCTCGATGCGCAGAAGCTCCTCTGAAGAGGGGGCACGAGGGGCTGCATAGTCAAAGCGCACGCGGTCAGGTGCAACGAGAGAACCTTTCTGCATGGCTGTGGGGCCAAGCACATGGCGCAAGGCCCAGTGAAGAAGGTGAGTGGCAGAGTGGCTGCGACGAACAGCCTGGCGATGATCGGCATCTACCTCAAGGCACACCCGTGCGCCCATTGTGATTTTCCCTTCTTTCACCTTTCCTCGATGGATGATGATCCCGTTCGGAATGCGCTTGGTGTCAAAAACAACCAAAGTTCCTTCCTTCGAGTAAATTCGACCTCGATCCCCTACCTGCCCACCTCCCTCTGGGTAAAAAGGAGTGCGATGCACAACGAGCTCACCCTCCTCTCCTGCATGTAGTGCTTGCACCATCGCACCTTCCTTGATCAGCGCAACCACTTCATCTTCACTCCGATCAGTGTCATAACCGATAAAGGTGCTTTCACCCACCTCTTTGGCAACCAGATGGTAGACGTCCTCAATTGCGCGATCACCTATTTTTGAGCCAGCACTTTTTTCTTTTGCGCGCAAAAGTTCATTCTCATACCCTTCACGATCAACCACAAAGCCTTGTTCCCTCCCAATCACTTCTTGAAGATCAATTGGAAACCCAAAGGTATCGTAGAGCTTGAAGGCAATCTTACCCGGAAGCACCCGGCGACCATCCCTCTCAATCCACTCTTGGTTGTTGGCAATCAACTCAAGGCCTCGCTCAAGTGTTGCCCGGAAGCGCTCTTCTTCCTGACAGGTCATTTCAGCAATGAGGGGGGCTCGCTCAATGAGTTGGGGGTAGGCGGCACCCATAATGCGCACCACCTCTTCAGCCACCAAATGCAGAAAAGGCTCCCCAATCCCAAGGCGATGACCGTGTCGAACAGCGCGTCGGATGATCCTCCTCAGCACATGGCTTCGCCCTTCTTTGTCTGGGAAAATACCTTCGCTTATCAAAAAGGCAGCAGCACGGGCATGATCCGCAATTACCCTCATCGACACGTCATCGGGCGCAAGGCTGCCGCAATAAGGCTTTTTCGCAAGGCGAGAAGCCACATCCACCAGGGGGCGTAAAAGATCAGTGTCGTAGTTCGAAACCACTCCTTGGGAAAGGGCAGCCAAGCGCTCAAGGCCCGCCCCCGTGTCCACGCAAGGCCTGGGAAGAGGCGTAAGACGCCCGTCGCTTAGGCGTTCGAATTGCATGAAAACCAGGTTCCAAATTTCAACCCATCCCTGCCCATCGGCTTCAGGTTCCTCCCCAAAACGAGACAAAACAGGGGGGCCATTCCCTATCCAGCAGTGAATTTCTGTGCAAGGTCCACATGGCCCTGTATCACCCATCGACCAGAAGTTGTCTGCAACACCCAGTCGAAACACCCTATCATCTGGAATACCAACCACCTTTTTCCATATCCCCTCTGCTTCCTCATCGGGGGGAAGCCCTTCCCCACCGCCAAAAACGGTGACAACGATTTGCTCAGGATCAACACCCAAAACTCCCGTCACAAAAGCCCAAGCCCATTCGATCGCTTCTCTCTTGAAGTAGTCTCCAAACGAAAAATTTCCGAGCATCTCAAAGAAGGTGTGATGCCTGGCGGTGTAGCCAACCTTCTCAAGGTCGTTGTGCTTGCCACTGATCCGGATGCACTT
>JANWYL010000223.1 GCA_025056955.1 Sandaracinaceae bacterium
TCCTTCCCTATCGAGGGAAGTCTTCGATCCTCATCGAACTCCATTACGAAGTGTGGCCCCAAAATTTCGAAGTGCTCCTTTTTCGCCTGCAGCTCAAGGGCCTGCAGCCTGTGATTGCCCATCCAGAGCGTTACCGCGCCCTCTTCCGACGAAGCGATCTGCTCGCTTCTGCTTTGAACCGGGGAGCGGTGGCGCTTCTCGACCTCATGTCCTTGGTTGGCCGTTACGGAGAATCCTGCCAGCGGGCAGCAGAACGCATGCTCGAAGAGGGGCTTTATGACGCCGCTTGCTCAGATGCCCACCGCCCCTCTGATGTCGAGCACGTGGCAAGGGGCATCGAAAGGCTCCGCATTCTCGTCGGAAGAGAGGCCGCTGAACGCCTCCTTGGTGAAAACCCTAGGCGCATCGCCCAAGGCAACTACGAGCGGGATGAATGAGGGCCATCGCGCTTTCCACCAAGTTGAAAACAGTTCAAAATGACAAGATGAATGGAAAAGAAAAGGCAACCATGAGTGAAGTGGAGCCTTGGGATATCATCGTCGTTGGAGCAGGGCTTTCTGGGGTTGGGGGGGCCCGCGTGATCCAGGATCTCCTTCCCGAAAAGCGCTTTCTCATTCTCGAGGGGCGCGAGAGAATCGGGGGAACGTGGGATCTTTTCCGCTATCCGGGTATCCGCTCAGACTCAGACATGTACACCTATGCGTTTTCTTTTAAGCCTTGGGCGAGTCACGAGGCAGTGGCAGGAGGAAGTGCGATTCTCGCTTACATCGAGGCCTTGGTTAGAGAAGGGGGGCTTAAGCCCAAGATTCGCTTGGGTCATCGGGTGCGTCGGGTGAGCTGGTCGAGCGATCGGCTGCTCTGGAGGGTTGAGGTCGAGCGCACAAGCGGGGAATCCTCTTTTTTGGAAACACGCTTTCTTTACATGGGCACTGGATACTACCGTTACGAAAAAGGGTACATGCCCGATTTCCCAGGAAAAGAGCGCTTTCGGGGGCCAATCATTCATCCTCAGCATTGGGATGCATCGTTGGATGTGAAGAATCGACATGTGGTTGTGATTGGGAGTGGAGCGACGGCCATTGGCCTGGTTCCAGCCTTGGCCAAAGCAGGTGCTCAGGTGACCATGCTTCAGCGCTCACCGACTTACGTGATTTCCCTTCCCACAACCGATGGGTTGGCTTTGAAGCTCAGGCGTTTCTTGAAAGAAGAGCAGGTATGGAAGCTTATGCGCCTAAAGTACCTTGGCCTTGGCATGGCCTTTTACGAATGGACGCGCCTTATGCCCAAGGCGGCACGTCGCTTTCTCGTCGAAGGGGTGCGGGAGGAGATTGGGGAGGTTGTCGATGTCGACATCCACTTTTGGCCTCGCTACAACCCATGGGATCAACGGCTCTGCCTGATCACAGATGGCGACCTTTTCGAGGCCTTAAGAAAGGGGAAAGCCAAGGTGGTTACAGGAGAAATCGCATCTTTTACGGAAAGCGGCGTGCTTTTGCGGGATGGGAGGCACCTCGAAGCCGATATCATCGTGAGTGCCACGGGTCTTGATCTTTTGTTTTTGGGTGGGATCGAAATCGAAATCGATGGGCAGAAGATCGATCTCCCAAGCCGCCTTTTATATCGCGGAATGATGATCGAGGGAGTGCCAAATCTCGTCTGTGCATTTGGTTATGTGAATGCGAGCTGGACCCTTCGGGCAGAGCTTGTGGCACGCTGGACTTGCCGCTTGCTTAAGGAAATGGAGAAGCGAAAAAGCGATGTTGTGTTTCCATCGAGCCACACGCCTGATGTGGAGCCACGTCCTTTGGTTGAGCTCACCTCAGGCTATATTCTCCGGGCTCTTGACCGCTTCCCAAAGCAGGGCTCTCGCTTGCCTTGGCGCGCCTACCAGAATTATTTCGTGGACCGTCTGCTTGAGCGTTTTTGGCCATGGGATGATGGGGTGCTTTGCTTTAAACAATCACTTGCCGAAAATGAAAGGGCATGCCCGCAAAGAGAGCCAGCCCAGCTCAAGAACTCGATGAAATTCGCAAGCGTTTGATGAAAAATGCGCCCCTTCTTTGCGCCTTTGATGTGGGTGGTCTTCTTTGTCGAGCGGCCTCTGCTGCGCGCATTCCTGAAGAAAGCGAGAAGAGTGAAATTCCTGCCTTGATTTTTCGCTCTCTTTTTGAGAGGGTCAAAAAAGCGTTCAAGCCTTAGCTGATTGCTTTTGCTTTTGATTCGCCCCGTGAGACGCTTTGGCGAAGGAAACTCGAACCGAACTACAAGGCCGATCGCCCTCCTCCGCCTTCCCATATCGTAAATGGGCTTGCCGAGATCCGCGCGTTTGCCAAGGCCCATTCCCACCTTGTCCTCGAAGCCGAAGGGTACGAAGCCGACGATGTAATCGCAAGCGTTGTCAGAAAGGCCAAAGAGGAGGGCTTTCAAATTCTCATCGTGAGCATCGATAAGGATCTTTTCCAGCTTGTCGATGGGAGCCTTGTGCACCTTTGGGATCCCGGAAGACGCTTGGTCGTCGGGCCAAAAGAAGTGGAGGAGCGCTTTGGCGTCAAGCCTTCACAGCTTGCGGATTGGATTGCCCTTGTAGGCGATTCGAGCGATGGGATTCCGGGTTTGCCTTCGATAGGACCAAAAAGGGCGCAAGAGCTTCTTACTGCTTTCGGAAGCATCGATGGGATCTATGCAGCCCTTGGCCGCATCGATGTCAAGCTTCGACAAAAGTTCCAGGACCACCAGGAGCTCCTTTTGCGCTACCGCCGCCTCACTGCCCTTCGGGACGATGTGCCCAGTGGGTGCCTGCGTGGAGGTCTTCAAAAGCCTAAGCTTGCAAAAGGCGGCGCTTGAAAGGTGAGCTCCCATCGCTGCGGCTCCCATTGTATGAATGGGCATGTTCATCGATGGCTGCTGCGGACGCCTCCATGTCGAGTGCAAAGGGGAGGGGAGGGCCATTCTTCTTTGGCACTCCCTTCTTTGCGATGGGAACATGTGGGAATATCAAATTGGCCCCCTTTCTCAGCGCTACTTCGTGGTCAATATCGATGCGCCAGGTCACGGGCGAAGCGATCCGATGGTCAAGCCTTATTCCATGGATGATTGCGTCGAGGCCCTCTTTGAAGTGATGGATGCCCTCTCGATCAACGAAGCCGCCATGGTTGGCCTTTCTTGGGGTGGGATGGTTGGAATGCGGGCGGCAATTGCAAGGCCAGATCGCATCAAGGCCCTTGCTGTCCTGGACTCAAATGCCGATGCCGAATCGTGGGATCGCTTGCCCAAGTATCGGCTCATGGGTTGGATTGCGGACATTTTCGGACCGATCCCTCCGCTTCTCGATCGCTTGGAACCGATTTTCTTCTCCGATCTCACCCGCAAACAAAGGCCCGATCTCATCCGCAAGCTCCGAGAAGGGATCATCAAAATGGATCGCGCTTCCATCCGCCATGCGGTCCATTGCGTGGAATTCGATCGCAAAGACATCCGATCCCAGCTTTGCCGCATCGTTTGCCCCACACTGGTCATGTGCGGAACGGAAGACAGGGCCACTCCGATTGAGCGCTCAAAAGACATTGCATGCCGCATCCCAGGAGCAGAATTGGCTCTCATTCCTGGCGCTGGACATCTCTCTGCATGGGAATGCCCAGAACTTGTGAATCCGATTCTGCTCAGTTGGCTTGAGCGAGTGTGGGGAGGGGAGGCTCCCGGTCAGGAGGAGAATCGAGAAGGGGCTTAAGAAGGCTTCCCTTTCCCAAGCGAAAACGGAGGCCTCGCCACTCGACTTTGCGCACGCAAGCCGCGTAGAAAAAGAGAAAGAAAAGCATCATGTCGTGGATCGGCGTGGCGATGGCCCACTTCCAAGCAATTTTCTCCCCCCTTGTGAGGCGGAGGAGCCACCGATCGGTTGTGGTTTTAAAGACGAGGACAAGCAGGGACCAAAGAACCGACTTCAAGGCGAAACCTGAACCAATCATCCCCAAAAGGGCAAATGGAAAGGGGTTGGCCAAAAGATCGCCCAAAAAAGCTGGTGGATGAATGACTGCCCGCATTTGAAGCCATCTGGCATGACGCTTGAGGAAATGAGAGAGCGGTGCGTGAACGTTGATGTTGGCGATTGGAGTTGCTGAGATCACGACTTTTTTTCCAGCGCGGCGAAAGGCATCTCCAAGCAAGAAATCCTCTGCAAGCACATCTTTTACAATCTCAAAGCCGCCAATTGCCTTGAGTTCGCTTTGTCGAAAAAGCATCGACTTGCCAACCACACAAGGCACTTGAGCGGCCCGGAGAGCAAAACAACAGCCTGGGGCAATGACCGCCGAAAGCTGGATGTTTTCGACGGCTGCTCCCAGCGAAGCCTCGCCTTTTCCGACAACGAGGCTCGAAAGCAGTGAAGCACCTTGCGACAGGAACTCGCTCACAATGCGCCTCAAGTAGTCTCGAGGGACGCGCACATTGGCATCCGTCTGAAGCACGAGATCGTGCGAAGCCATGCGCAAAGCGCCTTCAAGCTGGGAAACCTTGGGGTTTTTGCCAAAGCCCAAGACAGGACGGGCCCAGCGGACAGGTACCTGAGGATGGCGTGCAGCCAAGCGACGGGCCACATCCAGCCCGGGATCTTCATCAGATGGAGCGACAAAGATCAGCTCAAAAGCGGGGTATTCAAGCTCAAAAA
>JANWYL010000224.1 GCA_025056955.1 Sandaracinaceae bacterium
CCCCACATCTTCAAAGCGCTCGCCTTGCCCAGGAGGGCAGCTCCCCTCACCATCGTAGTCGTAGTTGCCCTCAGTACCAGATGGGTTATACTGAAAGTCATAGTCATCACCTGATGGGTCGGGGTTTTCGATTGGGTGATACCCTGGCTCCATGGGGCTTGGGGTGCGGTCGCAACCAAAGTCCTCGAAAGGCTCACGGCCATTTCGGACCACAGGTTCGCCGGGATCCCTCCTCCCGTTGTGGTTGATGTCGATGGCATAGGCCACCTCCACTGGGATGAACTGCCTCCCCGATGGATCCCAGTTGCCAACGTCGATCTCCGCTCCATCGCAAAAGCTGATTGCATCCCATCGGCCATCGGGGTTGTACTCGTCGTCGTACCAACCGGTCTTTGGGTCTGTGTCAGGAGTGCAAGGATCACCAGGATTGGCTGTGGGGCAGTGGCCACGGATGACGATGGGTGAGGCACCGTCCCCACAGCGCATGGCATCTGGGATGCGCCGCCACTCCTCGGGTGTTCCAGGTGGTGCAATGGATGGTTGTGTGGGTGGATCGATGTCGATTGGGTTGGTATCGGTATTTGGATTTCCAAACATCATCGCGAGATCCCGAAAAATGGATATGTAATCGTCTCGGTTAAAGCGGCCTCCTTGCCCATCATACATGTCCTCATACCACCAGTTCTCAAAGGTTTGGGTGTGCTCAAAGAGCTCCCCTCGTGGAGGTGGTCTTTCTCGATTCACCCGATTGCACCTTCCATCGGTATCGCGCAGGCGCTCTTCGAAGGTGCAAAACCCACCAAGGTGATAGCGGCGAATGTATTCGAGGAGATAGATCCAATCCGTGGGACCACCAAGGGGTGCAATGAAGTCAAAGAGGTCGGGGTTGGCCAAGCCGATTCTGGCAGCACCCGAACCACCCATGGAGAAACCGATGATGCCGCGGAAGGTGAAGCGGCGGATTCTTTGGCGGGGAACATCGGTGCGCACCACTGCCTGGTAGGTGCCAAGACGGGGAGCCCAAAAGTGCAATGCCCCCTCCTCGGCATTTCCTGCAAATCGCGGGTTGGCAATCGGAACAATCCGAGGGGTTGAGATGCCTGGACCGCGGTAGAGTACCTCGACATGCCCACGGTGCGCACGGCTTGGAAGCAAAGCCAAGCGAATGGGGATGGAAAACTCGACTTCGCGAGGGAAGCGATACACCGTGGGTGATCTAAAGGAAACGGCCGGGCCCAGGGCACGATAACCTGGTGGAATTGGCATGGTATCACATGTGATTCGGGCTTCAAAGGGTGATACGCGGTAACGCTCCTCACCGGAAGCAGCACCCATGGGAACGCGAAGGCTTGCTTGAGAAAGAGCGTCGTTTCCCCGCAGGGGAGTGCCATTTGGGTATACCATCCCACTCCCCTCTCCACTGCATGGTGGTGGGCGGTCTTCAACGACAACGACTTCCGCCCTGGCTTCGATGGCTGTGCCATGAACCCGAAAGATCAACTCGGTGCGCCCAGGCCTGAGTCCCTCTATCTCAATACGCACCTTGGAGTCTCCTTGAGCAATCCTGAGTTCCCGCGGGAAGCGCACAATTCCATCAACCGATGCCGCAACGTCGATCAAGGTGTCCGCACACGCATCGGAAGCGCTTTCGATATCGAGAAAGCGAAAAGCGCCAGGAGTAACCCCAAGGTTTGAAGGGCTCAAGGTGAGGGCGCGAAGCACCATTGGAGTGCATCCGGAAGATGCATCGCTCACATCAGCAGCTCCACCATCGCCACCTCCACCATCATGGGGTGAGGGTGAGGATGGGGGGCATCCGAAAAGCAACGAGGGTGTAAGCAGGATAAAGAAACCAAAGAGGAAGCGCACCCTCTGAGAATAGCCCAAACCAGGCTCAAAGGAAGCCACTAAAACCCACGGAATTCTGCTTTGCGCTTTTCGTTGAATGCAGCGAGGCCCTCGCGGGCATCTTCGCTCTGAAAGAGGCGTTGCTGAAGCTCACGCTCGAGGGCCAGGCCTTGCTCGATTGAAATCTCCAGGCCGCTTTGCACGGCGCGTTTGATGAGGCCCACACTGAGAGAAGCCTTTGAAGGAGGGCAGAAGCCCTCTGCATACGCGCTGAGCTTGGCCTCAAACTCGCTTCCTTCCCAAACGTGGTGGAGCAAGCCGAATTGAAGGGCTTCGTCCATTTCGAGGAGCCTGCCCTCGATCATGAGCTCGATGGCCTTGGCTTTGCCGATGAGGCGAGCCAGGCGCTGGGTACCCCCTGTGCCTGGGAGCACGCCGAGATTGATTTCTGGAAGGCCGATTTTTCCGCTCCCACGCGCTGCAACGCGGATATCGGCAGCGAGAGCGATTTCGAATCCTCCGCCGACGCAGTGGCCTCGGATGGCGGCAATCACGAGCTTTGGCGTGTGCTCAAGGCGGAGGAGGGTTTCGTTGGCATGGAGGCAAAACATGTACTTGTAGTGGGGCGAAACACGGTTGAGCATGCCGATATCAGCCCCCGCACAGAAGAAGCGATCGCCGGCGCCCCTTATTACGATGACGTGCACCTTTTCGTCAAAGCGCGCCTCGAGAATGGCATCGTCGAGATCGCACATCATTTCGTAGCTATAGGTGTTGGCGGGGGGATTTACGAGCTCGATGGTGGCTACCCCCTTTTCGTTTTTTCCGTAGCGAACAAGGCCGTTGCGCATGAGCTGCATGGTTTCCTCTCGCCTTTTAGCTACCATGGCTGTGCGAAAGTCCAAAGGCTGCTAGGCTCAGACCTCGATGGGTGATCGCTTGAGTGGGATGGCGTGGAGCAGGCGAACTCGATCCTCTTTCCGGCTGAGAACCCCCCCTCGGCACGTTGGAATTTTCGTATGGATTGCGCGCCTCGTTCTTGCCCTCTCTTTGCTCAGTGCGATTGCCGTGGGCGTTGTGGTTGGGCTGGTCGCTTACTATTCGCGGGATCTTCCGGATGTCAAAAGCCTTCGCAACCGGGTTGAACCCCAAACCACTCGGGTTTTCGATCGAGAGGGGCGAGTGATTGGAGAGATTTTCATCGAAAGACGCACCGTTGTCCCAATCGGGCGCATTCCCCGCATTCTTGTGCTTTCGGTGCTCGCAGCAGAAGATGCTGATTTTTATCTCCACGAGGGCTTCGATTATGCAGGGCTTTTGCGGGCAGTCGTGCGGGGAATTTTGGCAGGAGGTCGATTCCGGGGCACAAGCACGATCACTCAGCAGCTTGTCAAAAACATGCTCCTTACGCCCGAGCGCTCTTTTTCAAGAAAAATCCGCGAGCTCATCCTCGCCTATAGAATCGAGCAGGAATTCACAAAAGAAGAAATCCTCGAGCTCTACCTCAACCACATCAACTTTGGCCACGGCCGGTACGGGGTTCAGGAAGCTTCGCGCTTCTATTTTGGAAAAAACGTCTGGGAGCTGAACCTCGCAGAGGCGGCCTTGCTTGCTGGGATTCCCCAGTCGCCCACTCGCCTTTCACCGCGCACAAATCCTGAGGCAGCCAAAAAAAGACGCGCCTTTGTGCTCAAACAGCTTGAAGAAAAGCGAGAGACGCATTGGCCTGACCTTTCGCTCGAAGCCATCCGTGCTGCAAGCGAAGCGCCGATTCATCTTGCGCCGCCTCCAGAAGTCGAGCAGGTCGCCCCAGAAGCCGTTGAAATCGCTCGGCGCTGGCTCGTTGAGCAGGTTGGAAGCGAAGCGGTGAGCAGAGGAGGCTATCGCATCGAGCTTACAATCGATGCCGATCTCCAAAGGATAGGCCGTGAGGCCTTGCGAAATGGATTGCGCGCATATGACCAGGTACATCGGCTCGTGCCGCCTTTTCGGCGCCCTGAGCTGCGGCGGGGGCAACGTCCCCGGCCGATCGAACGCGTTCCAGAGCTGCGCGTTGGGGGAAGTTATGAAGCGGTGGTCATCGCCCGTGATGACTCAAGTGGCCTCATCACTTTGGATGTGGGCGGGCACCGAGGCGTGGCGAGCATGGATGACGTGGAGCGCTGGAACCCCAAAGGGCTACCGCCGACTCGCTTTATCGAGGAGGGAGCGCGGGTGCGGGTCTCGGTTCTCGCTCTTCCAAACGAAAGAGAGGCCGACGAGAGCGAGCCACCCCCCGCTCGGGTGCGCATGGAAATCGGCCCGCAGGGAGCACTTGTGGCCATTGATCCGCAAAACCGTGAAGTTTTGGCCATGGTTGGAGGCTACGATGCCGAGCCCGGTTTCAACCGTGCCACCCAAGCCCTCCGCCAGCCGGGTTCGACTTTTAAGCCAATCGTTTATGCGCTGGCCATCCAATCCCGCCGCTACACCCCTGCAACGATTGTCCTCGATGAACCAGGGGTGTGGGGGGCGTGGCAGCCCAAAAACTTCGATGGTGACACCTACAGGGGGCCGATCCGGCTTCGCGAGGCCCTCGCTGTTTCGAGCAACCTCGTGGCCGTGCGGGTCGCAGAAGACCTCGGCATCGATCAAGTCGTCGAATTCGCCTCGCGGCTCGGCCTTTGGCCTCGCCCTGCCACTTCAAACCCGCCTCCTGATCTTTCGATTGCGCTTGGGAGCCGTGAGGTGCGGCCGATCGATCTGGTCAATGCCTACGCCACTTTTGATGCAGGTGGGATATGGGAGCCGTGGCACATCA
>JANWYL010000225.1 GCA_025056955.1 Sandaracinaceae bacterium
CCCAGGCCCATATTGGGAGAAGCATCGAAAGGAGATAAGCAGCTCCTGCACCCACGGCGGCATCCATTGGGTCGAGGTCCCGCCACGGAAGGCTCAGAAGGCCGATGGCCATTCCCCCAAGCGAGCTTTCGTCAGGGATTTCTGTGTGCTCGAGATCGACAAAAGTGGCAATGAGAAGGGCACCGCTGAAGGCAAAGTAAGCGAGTGTTTCCAAAAAGGCTGGCCCAAGGGCATGCCCTGGTTGGTTGAGCAAAAAGCGTTCGGCAATGGCCAAGCCCAAAAAGGCGGAAAGCACTTCAACGAGGAGGTAGCGAATGGGGATTTCTGCCCCGCAACAGCGCGCTTTCCCGCGCAAGGCAATGTAAGAAAAAACCGGAACATTGAGCCAAGGGGGAATTGGGCTTCCACACGCAGGGCAGTGGCTTGGGGGGCTCAACACCGAAAGGCCGCGTGGCCAACGGTGGATGGCCACATTGAAAAAGCTCCCCCAAACCGCTCCCCAAAGCCAAGCGAAAATGCGCACAAAGAGGGGGTCGAGCTCAGAGACTGTCACAAGCGAACCATGCCAGAGGATTTGCCCTGCTCAAAGTGTGATATCCCAAGCGAGATGGCAAAGGAGGACACAGAAAACAAGCCCTTCCCTCACAATGATAAAAGCCCAAAGCGGGATCAAGAGGTAAAGGGCCTCCCCACCCCCTCGGGGGCTTGGTTGTTTGCGGGGGCGGCTGCGGCAGCGGGAGCCATTCCAATCCCCTTGCTCGATGTGTGGGTTGGTTCGATGGTGCGGGGTGCCCTCATGAGGAGGGTTGCAGCGCGCAGAGGTGTGCAGCTTCACCACGAGGCGAGGGCGATTTTGGCACAAGTTGCCTCAAGCGCATGGGCAGGGCAGGGCCAGGTGCGCTTTGTGAAGGCCTTGCTGACAAAGCTTTTTCCGCCGCTTCAGCCACTTGCGCAGCTTGAGGAGTTGATTGCCGCGTGGATGGGTGCGCTCCTTTTTGACCACTACCTTTCAACTTCGGATCGGGCGAGCGTGAGCGACCCCCTTTTCATTGGGAGCGCAGAGGCCATGAGAATCAAGTTTGCCATTGAAAACAGCCTCTCTGGGAGTGGGGGTGAAATCCTTCGCTCTTTCGCCAAGGCCTTTGCGGAGACTTTGGTCCGGTCCTTCGCGCAGCTTCGAAGTGCGGATCCCGAAGATCGCAATGCGTTTGAGCGAGTCCTTGATACGCTCCTCGATGGCATTGCCGACTGGCCCATGGATGCCTGGGCGCAGCTCTCCATGCGCTTCGATGAGGCGATCGCCAAAGCAGAGGGCAAAAGCTTGGACTAGGCAAGAAAGAAACGAGGAGAGGGGGGAGGTGCTTTGGCCTCGCTTTTTTGTCCAATTTCGCGGGCGAGCTTTCCAATCCAATCGCTCCGGGCACAGGCTTGGGCATAGGCCAAGCGCGCTTGTTCGCTTTTTGAGGAGAGCTTGAAGAGAGCCGAGAGAATCGCTGCCCGATCTGCTCCCTTCGGGCGTTCGATCATGCGCACAAGGTCTGGGACATACTCCACCAAGCCCAACTCGCCGATCAGGTTGACGCAGTAGGTGCGGGCATGGGTGCGCCAGGCGCGAAAGCACTTTTCGAAAAGGGCTTTGCCGTTTGGGCTGCCGATGCGGATGAGGGCGGCGGATGCGGCGGCCCGGAGGAGCAAGGAACGCAAAGGCGAACGGCCGATCGCTTCGATGAGAGGGATGGCTTCTTGGGCGCGAAGCTCGCCCAATCCAGCAAGCACCTCAAAAGGCCGAAGAGAATTTCTCAACATCCGCACGAGCACTGGAATTGCCCGCTTATCCCCCATTTGGGCCAAAGCGAGCGCACTCTCTTCAACAACCGCTTCGTCTTCGTCGTGGAGAAGCCTTGCAAGGCGCTCTTTTGCTTCCTCTGTGGGTTCAAGCAAGGCCAGGGCTTCAATCGCGCTCAGCCGCACACATTGGGCTTCGTCGTGGAGGGCAAGGGCGATGAGGGGCCTTGCCTCCTCTGGGGCAAGCAAGGCATAGGCCCAGACGGCCGAAGCGCGCAGCGTTGGTCGAGGATGGTGGCAGAGCCTTGAGACGGCTTCTTTTGCGCGTCCTCCGCCGATTTTGCCTGCGGCAATCACTGCCGCTTCGCTCACACCGTCTTCGCTTTGAAGTTCGCTTTCAAGGCGCTCAAGAATGAGATCGAGCGAGTCGTGTGCACGCAGTTGGCCCAAAGAACAAATGGCCGCAGCCCTCACCTCCGGACAGGGATCGGCAAGCAGGCTGTTTAGGGCAAGCAAGGCTTGATTCCGCGCATCGCTTACCCCATCGCTTTCGCTCAGATCACCAAGGCGCTCTGCAGCACAAAGGCGAAAATATGGATCAGCAGAGCGCACATCGCGCAAAGCTGCCTCGAATCGGGGAGGAAGAAGGGGAACAAAAGGCCACATTGGCTCATATTTGAAGCCGATTCAATCGGCCATCAACTCACCTTGGCCCCTTGGGCAATGGCTTTGTCAGGCGAAAGCACGCTCAAGCCGTGGTCGTCTTTTGCCGCAAGTACCATGCCATATGAAGTCTTGCCAAAACGTGCAAATTTCCTCGGTTCCAAATTGGTCACAACCACGATGCGGCGGCCGATGAGTTCCTCTGGAGCATAGTGCTCAGCAATGCCTGCGAGGATCGTCCGCGCTTCGGCCTCACCCACATCCACCTTGAGCTCAAGCAGCTTGTCAGAACCCTCTACCCGCGTGGCCTCGAGGATAAGGCCCAGGCGCATCTCGATTTTTTCAAAGTCCTCGATTCGAATGGTGCCTTTTTGAGCAGGTTTCGAGGATTCAGAGGGAGGCGTTGGAACCGAAAGCGCTTTGCTGGCTTTGGAAGATGCATCGGAAGTGTCTGGGGCCAGGGATAGCCCAAAACGCGAAAGGAATGCCTTTTGGGTGTTTTCCTCAAGGCGAGGGAAAAGGGCTTCTCCAGGGCGTGTCCGAAGCTCTGGCCCAATTCCTCCCCAAGCCTTGGGCCATGCATCGAGGCCTTCAATCGGCATGATTGCTGGAAGGCCGAGCTGCGCCCTGAGTGCATCGCATTTTTTGGGCATAACTGGCCAAAGAAGAATCGAAAGCCAGCGCAAGGCCTCAAGTGCTGTAAACACCACCACCTCAAGCCTTTCCCTTTGCCCTCGCTTGAGAAGACTCCAAGGCTCTGTGCGATCGAGGTAGCGGTTGGCCTCGCCCACAAGTTGCCAGATCGCTTCGAGGGCGCGGTGGGGGGCAATGTCTTCGTAGTGGGATGCGGCTTCTTCGCTTGCGCGCATGGCCTTTTCCACAACCAACCGATCGATGTCTTCCATTCTGCCAAGGGGAGGCCGAGGAATTCGCCCGTCAAGGGCTTGGCTCACAATTCCCCGGATGAGGCGCTGGGCCAAGTTGCCCAACCCATTGCTGAGGTCGCCGTGGTAACGTTGAAGAAAAGCCAGGTGGTTAAAGTCCGAGTCACTCCCCAAGGGCACATCCCGCATGAGATAAAAGCGCAAGGCATCGCTCCCCATGACTTGGACGAGGGGGCCTGGGGTCAGAAAATTGCCTGCGCTTTTGCTCATTTTGGCGCCGTTTACTGTCATCCAACCGTGGGCAAAGATGCGGGTCGGAAGGGGTAGCCCTGCGCTCATGAGAAAGGCAGGCCAATAGACCGCGTGAAAACGGACAATTTCTTTGCCAATCAGGTGAATGACTTCCGCTTCGGGCTCCCAAAAGCGCGCCAAGGGGGCCTCAGCAAGCCCGCCAAGGGCGCTCAAGTAGTTTGCAAGTGCGTCAAACCAAACATAGATCACGTGATCCTGCGCCCCCGGCACGGGAATCCCCCATCGGAAGGAGGTTCTTGAGATCGAAAGGTCTTCAAGCCCCTGCCGCACGAAGGACTTGATTTCGTTAAAGCGCCCTTCGGGTTCGACAAAGCGGGGATGGCTTTCATAGAACTCAAGGAGCTGCTTTTCATATCGCGAGAGCCTAAAAAAATAGCTCGGCTCGCGAACGCGCTCCACTGGATGCCCTGTGTCTCGAACCCGCCCATCGACAACGTCTTTGTCTGTAAAAAATGCCTCATCGATCACCGAGTACCACCCCTCGTAATGCCCAAGATAGATATCGCCTCGCTCTGCACAGCGCTTCCAAAGCGCTTGCACAAAGGACTCGTGCCTCTTTTCAGTGGTGCGGATGAAGTCGTCTGGCTCGCAGTCAAGCATTTCCCACGTCTCGCGAAAGATTGGAACCAGCCGATCGACAAAAGCCCTTGGGGAAAGCCCTTCTTCACGGGCCTTCCGCTCGATTTTTTGGCCATGTTCGTCCGTTCCCGTCACAAAGCGAACCGCCCTTCCCCTTAGGCGGTGGTAGCGCGCAAGAACATCTGCAGCAATTGTGGTGTAGGCGTGGCCAATGTGGGGTTCACCGTTTACGTAATAGATGGGTGTCGTGATGTAAATTGGCCGCATGAGGAGGGAGCGTAGCGCCTTCTGGCCAAAGCTCCATGAGGGCCACTTGGTTTCGGGCTTGGAAGGGCTGGCGCGGGGGAAACATGGAGCTAGGAAGTAGGGCGTGCAGTCAGAAGAAGGCTTTGCCAAAAATTTGAGCGAATCTCCCC
>JANWYL010000226.1 GCA_025056955.1 Sandaracinaceae bacterium
GCATGGTTCCACTTGCGGGAGAGGGGAGTATTTGGCGGAGTTTTTGGGATTCTTATTTCTCTTGGGCTATATTTTGCTTTTGACTGGTGTGCCTTAATTGCCCGTTATACTTCAGCTGAGTGGGTTTTTTGGATACCAGCAGGACTACTCGCTTTATTTTGTTTGATTGTTTGGATTTTTGTAAGAGACACGCCAGTCGAGGCTGGATTTAGAGAGATTGAGACTGGAGACAACGAACAGACAGCAATTAATCAGCTTCACAATAGTTTTATTGATTTCTTAAGAAGTATTTTTACCGTTGGCAGAGGGCTTTTGAAAAATTACATCATTCTCACAATTGCAATGGTTGAGTTTTGCAGCGGTTACATAAGATCGGCTCTAATTGACTGGTATGCGATATTCAAAGTCCAAACTGGGATTAATAACTTCATTGCTATGAACTGGGGGTTAGTGCAATGCTGTGCTGGAATAGCAGGAGGTATGCTTGCAGGGATTGTTTCTGATTATTTCTTCCAATCCCGCAGAGGACCGGTTGCTTCTATACTTTACGGAGTGGTATTCATCGGATCGGCCACAATGTGGCTATTCATTGAGCATGACTTTATGATTTCCATCACCGTTACCTTGATGATGCTATCGATTATAGGTGTTCACGGAATGCTCTCAGGTGCAGCCAGCATGGATTTTGGAGGAAAGCAAAACGTTGGCATTGTGGTCGGAATCATCGATGGGTTGGTTTATCTAGGGCAAGGGGTTCAGTACCTGATTCTAGGCCACATCGTCCCAAGCGACAAACTGGCAGGTAGTGCAGCCAATTGGATTGCGTGGCCACTCGCAATGATGCCAGTGGCATTTATGGGTTGGGTTCTCAGCACAAGCATTTGGAAGGCTTTCCCAACTACTCAAGCTAAAAGGTAAAAGATTGATTGATTTATGGTTTGGCTGCAACATATAAGGTGTGAGGGCAAGTAATCCAGCCTTGCAGAGAATCGCTCTATCGGCCATGATGATCGTGGGCTGTTCCAGCCCAGGCGCCTCTGGCGACGGAGGCAAGTTGCTCGCTGAAGAAAGCTTCTTCAGTGACACGGTATCTGATGCGATTTCCATGGGTGATTCGCTTCGCGCCAGCTGTCAAACAAGAATGGGGCAGTGCGATTTGCGCCAGCAAAACTGCATGAGGGGAAAAGCATGCGTGTTCGCTAGAGATCCAAGCTGGCCCCCCTCTCGCTCACCAGAAACGATATGCGTTCCAATTGTAGGAACAGGAGGTGAAGAAGGGAGACCTTGTTGTCACCTCAACTCTTGCGACAAGGGCTTGGTTTGCGTGGGAGCGGTTTTGGACACAAGTGGAAATTGTTCGACAATGGGGGTATGTCGTCGGTACTGCTGTGGATCGGTTGAAGACTGTCCTCCAGGGCAATTGTGCGACCCAATTGCCGAAGGTTTTGCTGGAGGCATATGCCGACCTGATGATGCGTGTAACTTGATCGAGCAGACGGGGTGCCCTCCAGGACTCGCTTGCTACCCGTATCGAGCCACCACCACCCGTTGCATTGCCCCTTCAGGACGAATGGTGGGTGAAGGGGGTAATTGCGAGTACGCCAATGATTGCAATCCTGGTCTAGGCTGCTTTGTGCTGGAGGGTGAAGGACAAGGGCGATGTTTACGCCTTTGTCGCGTGAGCGAGGGAAATAGGGGATGCCCGAATTCAAATGGCCGTCCATGTGCATCTGCTCGCGGATTGCCAAACGACGTGGGTGTCTGCCTTCCGCCATGAACATGAAGTTGCTAAGACGAGAATGTGTCGAGCTCTAGAAACCTCAGTCTTCGGTTTTGTGTTGGTTGTGTCGGTTGCATGTCCGGGCAGTCGCACCCCGACTGGTGACGGAGGCGTGCGAGGGGATACACCAGTTGTCGAAACGAGCCTTCGCTTTGATGCAGAAGAGGGAGATGGTGCAAAAGTTGATGCCAACTCTTCGCAGGTGGATGCTGAAGTGGCAATTTGCATTGGAGCTTGCGATCCTGTGAGTGGAATGGGGTGTCGCAGTGGTCAGAGCTGTGTTTTGCGTGGCTCATCTGCTGTGTGCGGTTCTAACGGGGGAGCTGTAGAGGGTTCTCCTTGCAACCGAAGTGATGGGTGCACAGATGGTTATGCCTGTTTTGCAATCCCAGATGGCGGGGTTTGTGCAAGGGTATGCTGCCCGTTGGAGTGGAATTGTCGAGATGGCCAAGTTTGTGTTCGGGATTTTCTGGTTGATGGAAGCCAAACCACATGGGGAAGATGCATGGTGCCTCGCCCGTGTGAGCTCACCAATCAAGGAGGCTGTGGAAGCAGATGGGGATGCTATGTCTACAACGAGAGGGGGGCACGCTCTTGCTTGCCTGCAGGAAGTGGTCAACCAGGAAGTCGCTGCGAAGCGGTTAATGATTGTGTGCCAGGAGCGTTGTGTGTTGGCGCTTTCGATCGTACCTGTTTAAAGATATGCACTTTGGGAACCTCACTTCTTCCTTGCGATCGGGGTGAGACATGCATCCGGCAAGGGTATTTGCCAGAGGGTATCGGGGTGTGTGCCAGGTGAAGTTGTGAAGATTTTTCGAAAGGTTGGAATTTGGTTGACTGTCAAGAATGCTGAAGGGCGTTAGGTGCACTTTGGTCGGCTGGCAAAAATGATGTGATACACTTGCCATGAAAACATTTGCTCAACCTCAACTGTTTTGACATTTGGATAGTGGTGGGATGGCTCGCATTTGGAGTGCAATTGATTCCTTGCCATAGACATGGGTGTTCCATGAAGTGCCAATCAGACAAGTGATACTGGGAGGGTGTTCTTGCGTGTACCAACGGTGGACACGGGGCTAAAAGAAATGAGGTAAGTGGGTTAAAAACGACGAAGCGTTTAATCACAAGCGTTAGCAGGTGCATTGCGCATCTTGCGAGGTGATAGGATGTTGACAACGAGTAATCATCATCCCGAATGGAACGATGGGTGGCCAGGGGGGATTTTGGCGACTCACTAGATGGGCAGAAGGTGATTCCAGGTTGTTTTTAGAGAAAGCAGCTTATTCCCTTTAGTTACAGCTTTGTCGTTGCGAAGACATGCTTTACGTTCAGGTGCTTGGCGTCGGTGGTGATATGGGCAAATCGGTGAGCAATTTGGTAAATTCCTCTGCATGAGGACGGTGCAGCCAGTGACAATTCGAGCTCCTCGAGGAACAACGCTCCACTGCAAGGGTTGGATTCAAGAAGCAGCCTTGCGGATGCTCATGAACAACCTGGATCCTGAGGTGGCAGAACGGCCGCAAGATTTAGTCGTCTATGGAGGGACTGGCAAAGCGGCTCGAAATTGGGAGGCTTTCTGGGTGATTGTGCAGGAGCTCAAAGAGCTTGGTGACGATGAAACCCTCCTTGTTCAGAGCGGGAAAGCGGTTGGCAAGTTTCGCACGCATGTTGATGCACCGAGGGTGTTAATTGCCAACGCAAACCTCGTCGGGAAGTGGGCGAATTGGGACGAGTTTCGGCGCCTCGAGGCCATGGGCTTGACGATGTTTGGGCAAATGACGGCAGGGTCATGGATCTACATCGGTACACAAGGGATTTTGCAGGGGACGTATGAAACTTTTGTTGCGGCAGGCAAAACCCACTTTGCAAAATCTCCCGATGATCCTGATCCTTGGCGTGGAAGGTGGATTCTTACGGCCGGATTGGGTGGAATGGGGGGAGCACAGCCACTGGCGGCGACCATGGCAGGGGCAAGCTGCTTGGCTGTGGAGGTCGACCCCCAGAGGGTTGAGCGAAGGTTGGAGAAAGACTATGTGGAGAGGGCAACGTCATCTTTGGATGAGGCGATCCGGTGGCTCAACGAAGCTAGGAAAGAAAAGCAGGCTGTGTCAATTGCGCTTGTTGCGAATGCAGCTGATGTTTATCCGGAACTGCTTCGAAGGGGTGTGATCCCTGATTTCGTTACCGAGCAGACTGCAGCTCACGATCCCCTTTTTGGGTACATTCCAAAAGGTTTGGACCTCGACGCAGCCAAGGAACTGAGGGAAAGAAATCCGGTAGAGTACATTCGAAGGGCGAAGGAGAGCATGGCTGAGGAGGTTTCTGCCATGCTCGAAATGGCTGCACGTGGTGCTTTTGCCTGCGACTACGGTAACAACATCAGGGCACACGCCAAAGAAGCAGGGGTTGAACGTGCTTTTGATATTCCTGGATTTGTTCCAGCCTACATAAGGCCCCTGTTTTGCGAGGGGAAGGGGCCTTTTCGGTGGGTTGCTTTGTCAGGGGAGGCTGCAGACATTGCTGTGACGGATGCGGTGGTTAAGGAGATGATGCGTCAAGATGCTCACCTTTGTCGGTGGATCGACATGGCTCAGCAAAGGGTGAAGTTTCAGGGGTTGCCAGCGCGAATTTGTTGGCTTGGTTATGGTGACCGCGCGCGAATAGGCTTGGCCTTCAATGAGTTGGTCAAAAAGGGAAGGGTAAAGGCCCCAATTGTGATTGGAAGGGATCACCTTGACTGCGGTTCCGTGGCAAGTCCCAATCGAGAGACAGAGGGGATGCGAGATGGATCGGATGCGATCGCAGACTGGCCAATTCTCAATGCCTTGCTCAACACTGCTGCGGGAGCAA
>JANWYL010000227.1 GCA_025056955.1 Sandaracinaceae bacterium
CGCACTTTCTGACCTGGCCGCAAGGAGTTGAGCATCTTTTCGTGCTCTTCACGCCTTTTGTTCTCTGGCCGGATCAGGAGGAAGTACATGAACAAAAAAAGCAAGGCAATCATGCCGGCCTGCATGACGCAGCCAGCAGTCGGATCTGGCCCCTCGCTTTCTCCTGAGGGAGGAGCCGTCGAAGGCGCCTGAAGCGTCACCACTGAATGGAGAAACTCTTGCTCGAAGTCGGACATGTCCGAGGCGGCCTTCTCTACATCGCTTGTCTCCTTCAGTCAATCAAAAGCACGTTGCCATTTTGTACCCAGCGTTTTCCTAGGGTTTGGGGCCTAAGGAAAGAGCACAATGAGATTGGCCTGGACCAACTCTCGAATCGCTTCTCGCCCTCCGATTTGCTCGAGGAAGCCAAGCGTTGGTGGCTCAGGTTGAGACAAGGCCTCGGCGATCTGAGGAGGCAATGCGCAAGCCACAGGAACACCCTCCACAAGCCCAGCAAGCACCCAGTGTATTCCTTCCCGGAGCGGCTCCCCTTGGTGCGCTGAGATCACATCTACCTTTGTTTTGAGCAAGCTCACTTCTGACCTCAAAATCACGCGAGCACTCGAAGGTGCTTCCTCAAGTGCCAGCCCCATTTGCACCCGAGGATCGGTGGCCTTTGGCGTGCATAGGGCTGCTTCAAAGCGCACAAGTTCCGCAAGTGATTTTGCCTCTGCATCCTCTTGGCCCTCCAGCCACTCAATCAGACGTGCATCGAGAAGGGCCCTTTTGGGCCCTGCTTGAACAATCCCCTCCACTGCTCTCCTTTGCCCCTTTCGTCCAAGTCGTCGGGCACTCTCTGGAAAGCACTGCCTAAGCCCCTTCTCAAGTGTCTTCAAATCGGTATCACCAATGCCTCCAAGGGGCCCATTTGGTGGGAGGCCAAGGCGGAGAAGCGGCTCAGGTTCTTTGATTGTGGGCTTTCTTTCACGCAAAGCTTCCGCCAACGCATTCCGAAAGGCCACAAGAACCCTGTCTTCCAGATTCCCCTCTTGAACCAAGCTGCGGGCCTTGCTGATCCAAGTTGAGACGGGAAATTCGGGATCGATAAGAGCAATTCGAAAGAGCAATTCAAAGGGATAGTTTGCCCGAATGGCCCACTCAGCCCGATTGAAGTCCACTTCGATTGGGTCGAAAAGCAACCAATCCATTACGCGTTCCACGTGAGCTCGCAGTTGCTCGACGCTCTTCCAACGAGGGCCTGGCATTTGCGGCAAAAGCGTGCTCATGGCAGGGCTCTCCAAACGCTTCAAGTGAGCCCGCAAATAAGCCAGCGCGTCGCTTGAAGCTTCAAGCTCCACGCCATTGATGCCCTGCCACGGTTGGCTGCCCGAACGATGGAGCCTCCTCTCCTCAAATTCACGATCGATGCAAGCCAGTTCGCTTGCAACCCGCTCAAGGGTCCACCGCACGAGAGGAAGCGCCCGCTTTGCCCGCGCCCTAAGCGAAGCCATCGATTCACGCAGCCAAAGCGCCTTCTCCTCAGGTGCATCTCGCTCCTCCGCCTCTCGAATGCGGTCGAAAGGACCCTCCCGGTCAAGGCGCAGGACGTGCTCCAAGCCATAAAAGGTCGCAACTGGGAGCAACTCGTTCAAGCGCGCACCGAGATAGCGATGAAAGCGCGGCACATCCCCTACCAGGCTTCCCACTGCGCGATGGAGCATCTCGTGCGGTGCCCACTTCGATGAATGCTCTGGGTGATACACCGCGTAGTTGCTCTCTGCACAAAACTCCTGATACTTTCCAGAATACAAGGCACATCCAACCCATCTCCCATGCAGGGGATCGCGAACGCTTCCCTCAGGTTGAATTGAGCCATGCCATTCAACTTGGGCTCTTAGTTCATGGTGGACGTGGGTCGCACCTGCCATTACCCCAAGTGCAATCATTCTGGCACCACACGGTGAAGCCATGACTTCACCTGGGGGAATCCCGGCAAGCCAGCTGAGACGACGAAGCTGATCTTGTTGACACCTTAGGGCGAGGGCCGCGTCCAGTACCATTTCCAGTAATTCCCTGTCTGGAACATGGAGCAACAGCCGCCATCGCCCTCGCAACGCTTCTTTCACATTCGCTATTTTGCTCAAATTCTGGCAAGTTGCATCACTGATGCGAGCGTGACCAAGTAAACCAAGCAAGCACCCGTTGGCACTCCATGGCCACCCAAAAAGAAGCACCAACCTTCATCCGCTTGCAACCAAATCACCCCGTTGTTCTGCAAGGTACTTTTGTCGCATGCCCAAAACCACGTTGTTCAGTAAAGCCGCAATGCTCTTTTGCGCCTCAAAGGCTGGAATTGGCCTCCTTGGTGTGCTCATCGACCAGGTGCTCGATAGACAGTGAAAGCCCATGTGTTCACCCTCTTTTCAGTGGTGAAGGAAACAGGCAAGGAGGCCCCCTTTGCATTCCTTTTCCCTCCGAGCACCTCCTCTTAACAGATGAAAAATGCTGCCCACCGCATGGCTCGTGATTGAAACTAGAAAAGCCACCTCAGGTGGTGGCTTTTTGAGTCTTTGCGATTGACCACCGATGTCACCATGACATCAAAAGCCAATTCCATGACTGAGCAACGAAGCACACAACAAGAGTGAACAAACTGGATTTTCGCCGATGGCTCGATATCCTCCATCGTTTGATCAGAAACCTAACTTTTACAATTTCGGCATTGATGAAAAAAAAGTTGAATCACTACGAGTCGAATCAAGTGAAACCAAAAAGCCAATACAATAAAACCTCGTGCTTAGCAAAAAAGCTCATTTATTCAAATTCTCGATAGAGCCACTCGTAGGCGCCGGTCCCTTCTCATAATAACCACTGTGAGAAGCATGTTAAGCCAGCTGATTCACTAATCTTTTGCGAAATTGTTTGATGCCACATCCCTTGTGCTTCTGAATCCATGGTGCCAGATAGATACTCGAACAACAAATCCAACTCTTTTAGAAAAGTGAAAGGATTCTCCCCATCCCTTTGCGCCGTCAGGCTTTTGATTCTTTTGCCTCAATATGGGAGACAAAGCAATCACAAACAACTTTTTATTATCTCAAACAATCGCAACATCGATTTTTTAATATCGATCTACCAAAACCAACCTCACTAAAGCTCAGCATGAGCTGTAAAGCTGATTCTTCTTGCAACTTTCTGCCTGGGCCTTCACAAATCACGCACCCCAGATTATGGCCAATCGATTTGGTGGCTCTTCAATCGCCATTGAATGTAACGCACTTGAAAAGCACTATCCGAGCGGTGCAGCTCGCAGGGTCCGAGCGATTGCCGGAGTCACTCTTCGCATTCATCTTGGCGAGCGGGTAATTCTACATGGTCCGAGCGGTTGTGGAAAAAGCACCCTTTTAAGTCTTTTTGGGGGAATTATCACACCAACTTCAGGAGAGCTTTGGGTGCTTGGTTATCCTCTCCACCGCCTCCGCGAACACCATCGTGCGCATTTGCGCCGTCGGCTCGTCGGGTTCATTTTTCAGGATCTGGCCTTGGTTCCTGGCATGTCTGTGGAAGAAAACATTCTCCTTCCCCTTCTCCCTGATGGTGGCCCCACCGCTGATCACCTTGTCCGCCTTGAGCAGTGGTTGAAGCACTTTGATTTTTCGCACCTCAGAAACGTGCCAGTAAACGAACTTTCCGGCGGCGAGCGTCAGCGGGTCGCCTTAATTCGCAGCCTGATGAATGATCCTCCTCTCCTGCTATTCGACGAACCCACCGCCCACCTTGATTCTGGGAATACAGAACAACTCATCCAGGCCCTCACCCAACTTTTCGAAGGGGCTCCAGAAGCCAAAGCCCGTTCTTTGATCATCTCCACCCACGATCCACGGCTGATTGACACACCCCTTGCCACTCGAGTCATCACCTTGAGCGATGGTCAAGTCGCTGGAGATGAGCTGCGGAGAACTCGACCTGCTTTATGAGTTTGGCACCGCAATCTCGTCAGGGCATTGCATCACTAACCCATGCATCAACCTGATTCTCAGTTTCTTGAAGTGCATCAACCCAATGGGTAAAACTGTGACCCAACCCATCCAAGGGAGCGCAACGCCCTCGTACCACTTCCAAGCCAACCCTTTCTCCATTTCGGGCAAAAGCAAGTTGCGAGAGCTCTGTTCGCACCTCCTCCAGCGCCACCTCATCAAAGCGGCCAACCCGCCGCAAATGGTTGGCAAAACGGTGCATGCGCCTGAGGAAAGAACTTGGCACGCTGCCATGCTGAATCACTTCTTCGTGCACCTGAATAGGGTTGGGAAGCAAAGTTGCCAAAAACACCGCCTGTGCTGGTGTCAGCTCATGTGGAGCCCTCCCAAAGTAATATGCCGCTGCATTTTTGATTCCGTAAAGGGAGGGTCCGTATTCAATCACGTTTAGGTAGAGCTCAAGTATTTCTTGCTTGGTGAAATGCTTTTCCAAAAACCAAGTCAGCACCGCCTCACGCATTTTTCGGATCAATGTTTTCTCGCGATCTAAGAACAGGTTTTTGGCAAGCTGCATTGTAATTGTCGATGCCCCGAGCACCCATCTGCCTGCCCGAATGT
>JANWYL010000228.1 GCA_025056955.1 Sandaracinaceae bacterium
AGAACCTAAGCGGCATTGTGCGTCACGAATTAACTCGGGAAGTCGAATGGAGCGTATTGCCGCAAGCCATTTCTCTCCCGCAGATGGAACTGGCTTTGGGTTGTGATGCCTCCGAGCTGAGTTGCATCGAGCGCATCGGTCAGAATGTCGGAGCTGATTACTTGGTTTATGGAACACTCAGGCGCCTTGGCCGTGGTGCACGCTTCGAATTTGAAGCCGAGTTCAACCTTTTTTCCGTGAAGGAAGTCAAGATATTGGGAACGGCGAAAGGACGCTTTCCTTCGATTCGTGTCGATATTGATGATCTCCGACCACTGGCGAGCGACCTTGCTTCACAACTCCGTCGACACTTTGTGGCGCAGAGGGAAGGTGCAGCGCCTTCAACGGCTTCGCCCACCCCTTCTTCCCCAAGTCCGAGCAATCATCCCGCGTCATCGTCAGACGACGTGTTTGGGAGGTTAAATTGGCCCGCACTCATCAGTTTAGGTCTGGCGCTTGGGGCTGGGATTGGGTGGGCAATCACAGGTCTTGAGGCAGAGCGCAACATGAAGCTTGTGAACCGATTTCGTGAAAGTGGGGCAGTGGCCTCAGAGACGGCGAGTGATCGGTCTGTTTGCAATCCAGACAACATTCGGGCGAACGAGGCGGCGCTTGCTGCTGCTGGAACCACTGCTGAGCGAGTGATCAATGCGTGCACAAGTCCAGCAGAAGTGTTGCAGTTTGTGTTTATGGGAGTGACTGTGGCTGCGGCGGGGGTGGGTGCTGCGCTCCTTGCGACTGGAGGCATCATGAGTGAGGACAACCGCAACAAAAAAGGTGAGATCAGCTTGCGTGCATTCCCAGGATGGCAAATAGGGGAGAGTAGATTGGAGCTTGCAGTTCGTTTTGACTGAGTTTTGAGGGAGATACACCTTCATGAGCAGTTGGGAGAAAAACCCATTGAGTGGGCATCGGGTGAGAAGCGCAGGTTCGGCGCTTAGAATCATTGGCGGAAGCTTGGGAGGTCGTCGCTTTGGGCGGCCTGCTCCCTGCACCCGACCGACAAGTGATCGGGTGCGAGAAGCCGCAGCCTCAATTGTGCTTTCACGGTGTGATTTGGCAGGGCCCAAGTGCTCGATCTCTTTGCAGGCACAGGCGGCTATGCCTTTGAATTCCTTTCGAGGGGAGCAAGTCAGGCGGTACTGATCGATCGAGATGCGCGTGCTGTGGCCGATATTCAAGCGAGTGCCTTGGCTTTAGGGCTTTCGGCTCGGATTCGGGTGATTCGGGCAGAGGTTGGGGCGCGCCGCACCATTTCCTTGCTGGAGGGTAGCCGTTTTCAAGTGGTTGTGGTTGATCCACCATACGATGGGCTTTTTTTGGGGCTTGATGCCATGCGGCAGTTGGCCCAGGCCCAATGCTTGGAGGCCAGGGCCATATTGATCCTCGAGCATCGGGGGCAGGACGCCAAGGTGGTCGAGGAATCGGTCGAAGTGTTTCGTTTTTCAGCAGTGGGTTTGACTTTGGAAAGCCAGCACTTTTATGGTGACACAGGTTTGACGGTGTTTATGGCTTCTTAAATCACGGAGTGTGTGCTTTGAGGGCACTGGGGCTGGACAATGACAACTGCGGTTTATCCAGGTTCATTCGATCCCTTGACCCGGGGTCACGTGAGCATCATTCGAAGTGGCCTTGTGGTTTTTGAGCGGATCATTGTTGCTGTCTTGCGAAATCCAAGAAAAGACCCGCTTTTCAGTGTCGAGGAGCGGGTCCAAATGATCCGCGAGGAGTTTGGTGATACCGATCGGGTGGAAGTGGATTTTTTCGATGGGCTTCTCGTCGATTATTGCCGCAAGCGCAAGGTCCGAGTGGTGCTAAGAGGGCTTCGGGCCGTGGCTGATTTTGAATACGAGCTTCAGATGGCCAACATGAACCGCCACCTCGAGCCATCGATTGAAACGGTTTTCATCATGGCCAATGACGCTTACTTTTATGTGAGTTCAAATCTTGTGAAAGAAGCAGCGCGCCTTGGCGGCGATGTGAGCCGGTTGGTTCCTGATTCCGTGGCACGAAGATTGCGCGAAAAGCTTCGCGCATGACTACTCAACAAAACGCTCGATTTCTCGTTCGATGCGATCGGGTGGTATTGCTTCAGAGAGGGGGGCTTCTTGTGTACGTTGGTTAGATTTACGGTGGATTTTTGTGATGAGCATGAAGAAGGCGAGGCAGAGCCCAAGCAGAGGAGCTGCCCAAAGCAAGCGGTCAAGGCCCTGGTCTGGGGGAACAGAGATTGCTCCTGCGCCAAAGCGGTTGCGGTAGTCAGCTTGGATGGAGGCGGGGTCCAACCCCTGAGCGAGCAGGGCTCGGATTTCGGCACGCATCCGCTCAGCCCATGCGCAACCGCAGGTCGAAAGAGGCAGCCTTTGGCATTCGCCGCATTGGCAAAGGAGGCGCTCAAAGAGCTGGCGCTCAATCGGATTTCGAATCTCAACAGTGCCCGCATGGAGCGAGCTTGAAGCGTCGTTTTGGGCGCAAAGGCGTGATGGCCAAAGCGAAAAAAGCCCGATTCCAACAAGAACAAGGAGGATTGAGGGCAAGGATGCGGCCCTGGCTTCGCGCAAAAAGGCAGGCCGCTCGACGAGAATCTCTCGCACAGAAGGAAAGGCAGCGATGAAAGTGCCAAGGAGCACGAGAAGCCCGCCACACCAGATCCAAAAGACAAGGGGGCGCTTCAAAACCCGGATTGTGGCACTTCCCTTTTGTGGGTCCACTGAAGCGAGGATGACGTAGAGGTCAGCAAAAGGCCCTGAGCGGATGGCAACCTCGGTTGTGGGCATGTCTGGATGGGTGCGGTAGAGAAATTTGGCAGGAGAAACCCGGCCGCGTGGTTGGCCCCTTTCGAAAACGCTTAAGTCTGCAAAAAGCATTTCTCGATTGAAGTCGGCTTCAGTGCGGAAGCCTTCGTATCGAAGCTCGAATGGCCCGATTTGCAAGGATTCTCCTGGCTCCAGCTTGCCTTCGCGTTCCATATCGTAGGCTGCTCCCAAAAAGCCCACGTACATTGAGAGAATGCCAAGGTGCACGATGTAGCCGCCATAGCGACGACGGGCACGGGCGATCAGTCGGAAAAGAGCCACGAAGAAGCCCTCGCCGCCATTCCGCATCCGGGCGCGTGTGCCACGCCAAAACTCCTGGATGATTGCAGCGAAAGTGAAAGCAGCAAGCGAAGAGCAGGCGAGGGGAGCCAAGCGACCAAGCCACGCAAGCGCTTTTCCTGTGGGCGTGCCGTAGATGTCGGTGGATTCGACCAAAGGTGGAAAGCCAAGGCGAGCCCCAAAGAGGAAATGGAGGAGAGCCATCAGGAGCCCAAAGAGGGTGGGGGCGATCAATGCCTCGCGGAGTTGGCGAGCCGTTGCGCGCTTCCAGGAGATGAGAGGGCCTGCGCCCATGAGGAAAAGCAGAATGAGGCCCAGAGGCAGCATCCAGCGGTTGTAAAAGGCTGGGCCAACGGTGACGCTTTCTCCTCGGAGGGTTTCACTCAAGAGGGGAAAGGTGGTGGCAAGGAAGACGAAAACGAGCATGCCAACGAGAATCCAGTTGTTGAGGAGGAATGCGAATTCTCGAGACCACACTGTTTCGATTTCTTGGGCTTTGCGTGTGGGGAGGTGGAATGGGGAGAGGCGCTGGCGAAGGATTTCGATGAGCTTTGCAATGCCGATCAGAGGAAAGATGGGGAGCCGGAGGAGACGCGGAAAAGGGCCATCGAATGCATCTTCAAGGCCAATTCTTTTTCCGCGGAGTTCTGGAAGGCGCCATGCGATCAGAACGAAGAGAAAGAGGGCGAGCAAGCCCATGTACCAAGCAAAGTAGATTCCAATGTCGGAGCGGGCGAAGGAATGCACACTCGCGATCAGGCCAGAGCGGGTCAAAAAGGTGCCAAAGATGGTTAAGAAAAAGGTGCCGCAGAGAAGGGAGACATTCCACACCTTGAGAAGACCACGCCGCTCCTGAATCATCACCGAGTGGAGGTAGGCAGTGCCACTCAACCATGGCATGAAGGAGGCATTTTCAACTGGGTCCCATGCCCAATACCCTCCCCACCCCAACTCTTCGTAGCTCCAAAACATTCCGAGGAGATTTCCAAGCGAAAGAAAGCCCCAAGCCAAAAGGGTCCATCGCCTTGAGGCGATCAGCCACGTTTCATCGAGGCGCCCTGTGCACAATGCACCGACACATATCGCAAAGGGGATGGCCCAGCCGGTAAAACCAAGGTAGAGTGCAGGAGGGTGAATGGCCATCCAATAATTTTGGAGGAGGGGGTTTAGGCCTTCACCCTCAACAGGTGTGGCCCCTGATCGATGGGTGGCGAAAGGGTTTGCAGCAAAGAGCATGACCAGGGTGAAGAAAAAGGTGAGGCTTGACAACGTGGCATAGGCATAGGGTTGAATTTCGTGCAGCTTATCCTTCACCCACACGCAAAAGACGAGGGTGTAGACCGAGAGCAAAAAAGTCCACCAAAGAAGGGAGCCATCTTGTCCGCCCCAAAGCGCGGCCAAAAGGTACCATGGGTTCATCGAGC
>JANWYL010000229.1 GCA_025056955.1 Sandaracinaceae bacterium
TTTCGATGTGCTCCATTCGCTTCTCCCAAAGGCTGAGCGAGAGAGGGTTAGCCCTGCTGAATTGCGCGAGCATTGGAACAATTTGACGCGTGATCGGGTGGAGCGTCTGGTCCATGCATTGAGGAGCGCGCTTCGTGAACAAGCGCCCATCGATGAAAAAGAAGACATCGCTCTCATGGAGTATGGAGGTGGAAGACGGGCAAAGCTGATTCGAGAGGAGGAAGGATGGTGCATTGAATCCATAGAGTAAGGGCTTTGCAAACTTCCGAGGGATCAAGGAGGGCACATTTCCCCTAGCCATGCCCGCATGAGTTCTTGAAAAGAGGCGGGGCAGGAGGGGGGGCTCCACTGAGCTGAAGTGAAAGGCAGTTGGTGGAGTGAATGGGGTGGTGAAGAGGGAGATGAAGCTCCCTCCACGGTGAAGGGTTCACCCTCATAGGCCAGTTCGAAAATCAGTTGGGGCGTATCGTGGTCTGTGGCCAAGGCGATGCGGCGGATGCGGGCTCTTCGACCTCGCTCATCGCGCACTGTCCCACCAAGGCGGATCCCCACAAGGGGAACAGCGCAAGTGATCGTGCTTGGGCGCGTGCGCAATACGTGCGCGCGCAGCACCAGCCCCGAGCCTTCAACCATCATCCCAAGCTCACAGGAAGGGGAAGAGGGCATCTCCATGCTTCGACCTCCGCCTTCAAGGCTCCGGGGGAAAGCCGAGAGAAGTCAAAAAAAGCGCACACGCTTTTCACCAACGACAAAAGCTTCAACAAACTCAGGAACACCCGATACGCGGGGCGATGAGTGATGATCGGGGTAAAAATTCAGCGGATCCACAAGAACGGCCCTCATTCCTGCTTTTTGGGCTCCATGGATGTCCACGCCGGGGATGTCACCGAGATAAATGCAGCGTTTTGCTTCGACTTTAAGCCTTGTGGCCGCCCGAAGAAAAATGGAGGGATCTGGTTTCTTTACACCTTCCCAATGCGAATCGACGATGGTGTCAAAAAAACCTGCAAGCCCCACCCTTTCAAACACATCGCAAAGCCTGCCCTCGGAATTGCTGATGACACCGAGCAAAAACCCCCCTCTCTTGAGGCAAGCGAGGGCCTCGGTGAGCCCAGGAGGGACTTTCCTCCAAAGGTTAAAGGCATTGTGAGCGCGCCGAAGAGGTAAAAGCATGCCACGTGCAATCTGAGGAGGAAGGCCAGCGCTCTCGAGCAAGCTCAAAAGGTACGCTCCCCATCCCACTTCGTGGGAGTGGCCAGCTGCAAGCAACGACTCATACTTTCGCTTGGCAATCACTTCTTTTTGCGCCAGAACGCGCCCATCCAAAGGGTAGCCGTGGCTGCTAACAATGTCAGCGACTGCGTCGTGATCAAGAAAAATCAGGGTGTTCCCTGCATCGAAAAAAACGGCATCTATTTCAAGATCTGTCGGCGTGCCAGCAATTGACATTGCCTTCCTCAAAGTGCTTGTTTTGGGGATGGTGTGCAATGCGATGCTTGTTAGGGAGCAGGCGCAAAGAAAGGAGCATAAGGTGGGTAGGAAGGAGGAAGCCCGGTGTCATTGGGTGAGAGGAAAAGAAACCTGCAGGTGTGGATCAGGGTGGGGCTACTGGTGATGGTTGGATGCAGTGGTTGTGGTGGCAGGTCACGTCAGGAAATCCTCAACGATTTGCGGGAAGCGATGCAAAGAAGAGTGGAGAGTGACCAAGTGCTTGAGCACCAGGTTAGGGTGGCACGGGAAGTGGTGGAAAGCGGCGCGCTTGAAGGTATGCAAAAACACGAACTGCTTGAGAAAATCGGGCCAGGACGCCGATGCGGCTTCGTTGAGATGTGTGCCCAGCGAGGGTTTTCGCCAGAAGATTGGGTGTATGACATCGGAAGAGCTCCCGAAAACCCTGGGCTTCCTGCCGGTCCGATGATTCTTGTGGGCTTCGATTCAGCAGGTCGCGTTCTTCGCACGTTTTGGATCGCCAGAGGAGCGCCTCGCCCCGCCCGCTAATTCATGCGCTTCATTCGCTAATTCATGCGCTTCATTTTTCGTCCTTCATTCAATATTGCTTCTGGGACTGGCTTGAGGTCCCAAACAATCCCAAAAAATTCAAGGAGGCGTAAGCCCAAGTAAGTGAGGTCCAACTCGCTTGGATAAAATCCACACCGCGCTGCATTCATGTACCGATGGTGGTTATTGTGCCAGCCCTCACCCAGGGTGATCAGAGCAAGAAGGAAATTGTTCCGACTTGCGTCTTTTGTTTCAAAACGCCGCGTGCCCCACACATGGCTCAGGCTATTGATCGAATAGGTGGCATGCCAAGTGAGGACAGTTGACAAGAAAAAGCCAACGACCAGCCCGCTCCACCCAAAGAGGAGGAAGACAACCACCGCAAGGACAATTGGGGGAAGCAACCAGTATCGATGCAACCAAAGAAGCTCTGGATACTTCGCCAGATCTGCCACCCGGCGCAAATCGGTGGCATCTGCTGCCTTGCGAAAAATCCACCCAATGTGAGCTTCCCAAAATCCCCGCCGCACGGGTGAATGGCGATCCTCAGGACCATCAGAGTGTAAATGGTGATGGCGATGGTGAGCGGCCCACCAAAGCACGCTTTTCTGGGCACTTGATTGCGCCAGCCACGCGAGGACAAATTGAAACCAGCGGCTTGTTTTGTACGCGCGGTGGGAAAAATACCGATGATAGCCAGCCGTTACCCCAAAAATGCGCACCACGTAAAGAAAAGCACAGACGATCACCGATTGCCAGGTGATGCCTGTTAGAACCACTGCCAGCACAGCGAGGTGACATAGCACCCAGGGAATGGCTCCCCACCAATCAATTGGCCCTGGTTCCGAAGCTTGAGAAGCAGAAGCGCCACCATGGCTTGCTAACAGGGACTCTCTGGCTTCGTGGCCTTCTTCTTTGGGATTGTTTAATGGGCTGGCCTCAGCTGCCATGTGAGGGGGATGGGATGTGCCACTCATTACAACCACCTGAGAATTTCAACCTAACCTTTCGAAATCCTTCCTTCCTTGTGTTCTTTGTGGGTGCGGCAGGCAGGGCAAAACTTCTTAATGACAAGCTTTTCAGTTGTTGCTCTTTTGTTTTTGGTTGTGTAGTAGTTTGCTCGCCCACATGCCTCACAAGTCAGCTTGATCACTTCACGCATCGCCGAACTCCTTAGAGGTTAATGATGAATGACACAGCCCAGCTGATTGAGCAATCCCAGAAAACACCAAAGCGATAAGTTCTCGAATTTTGCACAACAACGGCCTTCAATCGAGAATTCCAGAAGCTTTTAGGAATTGACTTACGATGGGGTTGCTCGTTGAGCGGAGCCGATCGGGTGTGGTGCTCTCTTCAATTCGCCCCTTGTGGAGCATAGACACCCAGTGGCCAATTCGAAAGACGCTCGCCATGTCATGGGTGATCACAACGCTTGTGACCCCGAAGCGTTCGGCGGTTTCTGCAATCAGGTCGTCAACCATTCTCGAAGTGATTGGGTCAAGCCCGCTTGTGGGTTCGTCGTAAATCAAGATCTCTGGCTCAAGCACCAGAGCTCTGGCGATTGCGACGCGCTTTTGCATTCCTCCAGAGATTTCCGCGGGCAACTTCGAGGCTGCATGGGCCACATTCAGCGCTGCCAGCCGGTCCATGACCCGCTCATGGATCTCCTTGCGGCTCATGCGCGTGTGCTCATGAAGAGGAAAAGCCACGTTTTCATAAACCGTCATGGAGTCGAAAAGGGCACCAAACTGAAACACCATCCCAAACTTTCTTCGGATAGGAATCAGCTGCCATTCGCTCAAAGGCACGATGTCGATGCCATCAACCAGAATCTGGCCTGAATCGGGCTGTTCGAGTCGAATGAGCTGGCGGCTGAACACGCTTTTTCCAGCACCCGAACCGCCAATAATGATATTGATTTTCCCGCGATAGATATCAAGCTCGATACCTCTCAGCACCTCAACCCCATCGTAGGATTTGCGCAAATTTCGAACAGCAATGTGCACCTCATTTGATTGGTTGGTTGTCTTAGAAGCCATTGGCCAATCGACGCGTTTTATTCGAGGAGTTTCTACACGAAGAAAGTGGTTACAAAGTAGTCTAGTACCAAGATTGCTACCGCACTTTGGACCACTGCGCGATTGGTGGCACGCCCCACTCCAGCAGCGCCACCTGAAGCGTAGAAGCCCTGCCGGCACGCAATTAGGGTGAGGGCAAGGCCAAAGACGATGGACTTCGTGAATCCTTGAATCAGGTCTTGAGGATCCACGTACCACCGAGCCCTTTCGATGAAGATACCGCTGTCTAGGCCATAAATTTGAACCGCCACAAACCAGGCTCCCCCCATGCCTACCAGGAAAAAAACGAGGGCCAGCATGGGGCACATGAGCAGCCCAGCGAGCACGCGAGGCACGATGAGATACTGAACCGGCGAAACACTCATGGTGACCAAGGCGTCGATCTGGTTTGTGACCCGCATCGAGCCGAGCTCCGTGGCCATCGCGCTCCCAGCTCT
>JANWYL010000022.1 GCA_025056955.1 Sandaracinaceae bacterium
GGGGAGCGAAGGTGCGAAGGAGGACTGGCATGGTGGCGAGCACAAAGGGAGTGATGGGATGGCCTTTTCCAAGGGCAATGTCCAGGTGGCCTCGTCGAAGGGAGTGAGGTTCAAACACGAGCTCAGTCGATTGGAGGTGGGCTCCTTTGACTTCGGCATTCATGAGCACTTCAAAGGCATGAATAAAAGGAAGGTGCTCAGGGAGAAGACCAGGCGGATTTTGGCTGATCCGAATCCGCTCCATGCGAAAGGGGATCCGGCTCAGGGAGGACATTGAGAGAGCAAGCCAAAGGATTCGGCCATGCTTGTCGAGGCCACTGCCATCAATTGTGAGCATTGCTGAGAATTTAGCAAAAAATTCGATCCTTGTATGGCTTTGTGGGAGAGGGTTTTTATTCCTCGCGGCGCACGCCAGGGGCGCCAAGAGAGAGCTCAACGACCACATGGCCGAGCTGCCCCACAGCGCTTTTGAAGGCAGAAAGCGCCTCTTTGCTTGGCAAAAGGGCAATTCCCACATCCCCTCCACCTGCTCCTGAGGGCTTGGCTGCTCCCCCAAAGGCTTCTGCCTGCTTTGCAATGGCATGAAGGGCTTCGGTCACAATCGGAATTTCAGAAAACTCTCCAAGCGCGCGAAGGGCCTCGTGGTGAGCGCGCAGGGCGTGGATGGCTTCAAAGAGGGCACCCTTTTCAAAGGCATCGATGAAGGCATTGCTTGCGCATTCGATGTCTTTGAGGCGTGCCCAAGAAGAGTGGGAATCCTTTTGGGTCCAGCGCCAGAAATCTTTGAGAAATTCACTTGTACGGGCAGAAGAGCCGCTAAACACGACGCACCATGGCCAAGGCTTCTGGGCTTCCGTTTTTTTGATCTCGATTCCGTGAGCCGTCCGGCGGACCACGACCCAACCCCCTAAATAAGAGGCCACAACATCGGCGCCACTTCCTAGGGGGGAGGTTTCGCGGTGCGCTTCAAGGGCCAACTCCAAGACAGAGTCCGGTTGGGTTTCGGGTGAAGCGCCGGCAAGAAAGGCCAGGCCCCAAGCAGAGGCGCTCGCAAGGGCGGCTGAAGAGCCCAAGCCAATTTTGGTCTCTCCAATCAAAAATGAGCGATTGTCCACATCGATTGTGAGGCCACCCTCGAGGTTCCACCGCGATCGGGCAAGCCTGATTGCTGCCTCAAGCTCTGGAAAGAGGGGACCCTTTTTGATGCTTGGCAGGGCTTCTTTGTCGAGGGCCATGTGCAAAAAAAGGCGGCGATCCACGGCAACAACGAGGGCTTTTGCGCCCATAAGCACGCCGTACTCACCCGAAACGAAGAGTTTGCCAGGGGCACTGACCGAAACCTTCATTCACAGAGCCCATGGCATGGAGTTGGCTTCTTGTCTACAAGAGCTCTTAAATTGGCTAATATTCAGCCGTGCTTCGCTTTTGGTGCTCGTGGGTTGCGTTTGGAATCGCGGTGTGGGGTGTGTTTGCCTGTGCCGAGCTTGCTTTGGCACAAGCTGTGCGGCTTGAAGAACCATCTGCCAACCGCTTTTATGCTGCTCCCGGCCGCGCATTTCTCATGGTGGACCATGGGGAGGTGAGTGGAGAATTTCAGCCCTATTTGAGCGTGATGTTTGACCACGCCCATCGCCCAATGGTGCTTGACAATGTGCAGCATTTGACGATGGAGGGGGCTCCACCAAAGGAAGACGATTTTGAGGCTGTGGGCGGGGTGAGCACACTCCAAGCGAATTTTGCCTTGGCGCTTGCCAAGCGCCTTCAAGTTGGGTTGAATCTGCCAGTTGTGTTGAACACCTTTGGGGCTTCCTACGAGTGGAGGGTGTGTGAGGGGGAAGGTGGGCAGGACGGAATGTCTCAAAACTGCGATTCACCGAGAATCTACCGCCTTCGGGGAGGGAGTGGGAGCACCCTTGGTGATCCGAGGGTGCACCTTTTGTTAAACCTCCTTGATCCCGACCAAACAAGGGGGTTTGCTCTTGGGGTTGCTGGGTGGATCACCTTTCCGCTGGCCCAAGCCATGCTTCCTGGTCGTTATGCGGGGGAGCCAGGGGTAGCGGTTGGGGGGCACATGGTTGCTTCGATTGTTCTTTCTGGCTTTCGGGCCTCGCTCAATCTAGGGGCCACCTACCGGCCATTGGCGCAAATCATTCTCCGGGAGGGAGTGCAGGGCTCGGCCCGAAGCTCCGAAGCCACGTGGGGGGTTGGGGCTGAGTACTTTTTCGATGCTGTTTTCGGAGCGATGTTAGAGGCAGTTGGCGCAACGACCTTTGGCCTGGTCCATGACAACGAAGCGCCAACCGAGCTCAGAGGAGCGGCGATTTTTCGCTTCGATGACTTCATTGTGCGCATTGGGGGAGGGGTGGGCCTGGTTTATGGGATTGGGGTGCCCGTTTTTCGGCTGCTTGGGGACGTGGGTTATGCGCCGACCCCTGTACGGGACAGTGACGGGGATGGGATTTTGGACAACAAAGACGCCTGCCCAGCCGATGCCGAAGACAAAGACAGCTACATGGATGCAGATGGATGCCCAGAGGAAGACAACGATGGGGATGGGATCAAGGATGGGCGCGATGCCTGTCCAAACGAAGGCGAAGATCTGGACATGCACGATGACGAAGACGGCTGCCCCGATTTGGACGACGACGGCGATGGGGTGCGAGATGGCTTTGATTCTTGCCCCAATGAACCCGAAGACATGGATGGAGATCGGGACCACGATGGTTGCCCCGACTTTGATCGCGATCAAGATGGGGTCAACGACGATAGCGATCGGTGCCCCAATGAGCCCGAAGACACCGATGGCTTTGGCGATGAAGACGGATGCCCGGAGAGCGATCACGATGGCGATGGTGTCCGGGATGAGGAGGATCAATGCCCTGACAAGGCGGAAGACCGAGATGGCTTTGAGGATGAGGATGGATGCCCCGAAGAGGGGAGCGCTCCTCGGCGCGATGGGGATGCTCGCCGCAGCAAGCGTGGCCGATAGGTTCTACGCTTGAACTGCAAATCGATGGTCAATCACTCGAATCCAAGGAGCTTTCCGCCCTGGTAGACAAGGAGGGAGGCAAGGTAGGCAGCGCTGTTCATGTAAGCAACCATGAGCAAGGCCCAGCGCCAAGAGCCTGATTCGCGAAAGACCATGATCACTGTGCTCATGCACTGGGCGGCAAAAAGGTAAAAGACCATGAGAGAAATTCCCGAAAGCGCACTCAAGGCAGGGCGACCGTCTTTGCGTTTGGACTGGCGGATACGCCCCTGAATGTCTTTGGCCTCGGCTTCTTCTCCTGCGCCATAAACAATCCCAAGGGTGCTTACGAGGACTTCACGCGCAGCAAAGCTTGCCAGGATGCCGATTCCGATTTTCCAATCAAAACCCAAGGGCGCAATCAGGGGCTCAATCATTTGGCCAAGGCGGCCTGCGAAGCTTGACTCCATCCGCTCCTCAGCGCGTTCCCGGACCAGCTGATCGATGCGTTCGCTCCTGAGGAAGGGATCAGAGATGACCTTGGCCTCGGCCAAACGCTGCTCAAACCAGCGCTCGCGCTCCGCATTCCAGGGGAGATGAAGGAGCGCCCAAAGCACAACGGTGATCGCGGTGATCAAACTCCCTGCGTTTGAAACGAAAGCCCAGCTTCGGTCAAAGACAACGCGAAGCAGATTGCGGAGATCTGGCCAGCGATAGGGAGGAAGCTCAAGCAAAAAGGGAGGGCGCGGCCCTCGGAGGAGAAAATGGCGGAGCAGGTAGGCCGCACCCAATGCAGAAAGAATGCTCAAGGCATACATTCCAAACAAAAGCAGTGCGCCTGCTTCAAGCCCAAAGACAGAAGTGCCTGGCGGGAAAAGGATGCCGATCACGAGGAGATAAACCGGAAGGCGCGCACTACAAGAAACGAGGGGAATCGTGAGCATCACAAGGAGGCGATCGCGGCGGTTTTCAATCGTGCGTGTCGAGAGAATCGCAGGCACCGCACAGGCGAAGCCGGAAAGCATGGGGATAAAGGCGCGGCCGTGAAGGCCGATGGCCCCCATCAGCCGATCGATGACGAAAGCCACGCGTGCCAAATACCCCGTGTCTTCAAGAAATGCGAGAAAAAAGGAAAGAAAAGCAATCTGGGGAAGAAAAACAAGCACATTGCCAACGCCCGCCACAACCCCATTTGCCAAAAGTTCAACAAGAGGCCCTGGAGGCAAGATGTGACGCAACCATGATTGGGTTAATGAAACAAGAGTTTCAATAATTGAAACGATTGGTTCTACGCCCTTGAACAGCATCTGAAACAAAAAGAACATCGCCGTCATAAAGGCGAGTGAGCCCCAAAGGGGATGGGTGAGGAAGCGATCGATGCGTTCCGTGGTGGAGGAATGGAAAGAAGGAGGGGCCAGGGCTTGCTTGAGGATGGTGTCAATCCAGGCGTAGCGGGCAGAAATCAGGGCATGATCCAAGGCCAGGCCATCCTCAAAGGCTTGTTTTTCTTCAGAAGCAACGAGTGCGCGCAGGGTGGGGGGGATTTCGGAAAGCTCGTCCTCTCCCACTGAAAGGAGAAGCCAACGGGCGAGGGCGCGGCGGGCACGCCCGGCCCTTTGAGGGAGCAAAGAGGCGTCGATGGCTTTTTCGATGCGATCGAGCGCCTGTTCCAGGCGGGGGTGGAGGGTGAGGGGTGGATCTTTGGGGACAGGAAGGCCCAGGCGAATGGAGGAAGCGATGGCTTGCTTAAGCCCTTCAAGGCCTTCGCCATGGCGCGCGGCGATGGCGACCACGGGGATGCCAAGGGATTTTTCAAGCGTGGCCAGATCGATTTTCAGGCCTTGGGCACGGGCTTCATCCATCATGTTGAGGCACAAAATCGAGGGAAGGCCGGTTTCGAGAACCTGGACAAGAAGGTAAAGATGCCGCTCGAGGGCGGTTGCATCTGCGATAACCAGGGCCAAATCAGGCGAGGGAGGTGTGTTTTTGAGGATTTCGCGGATTGCGATGCGTTCTTCCTCGGAGCGGGCCGAAAGGGAGTAGGTACCCGGGAGGTCGATGAGCTCAACGAGGATCCCGTCGATTTCAATGCGTGCGGCCCGGCACTCGACCGTAATGCCGGGGTAATTACCAGTGCGCGCACGGAGCCCTGTGAGCAAATTAAAAAGCGTGGTCTTGCCAGAGTTGGGGTTGCCCACAAGGAGGATGCGAAAAATCCTCACGGGCTTGCTCCTTGGCTCTTAGGAATGCTTATGAAAACACGAGCGGCGTCGCTCTTTCGAAGGGAGAGGCGGGTGCGACGGACCTCGATCTCAATCGGGTCACCCAGCGGAGCGCGCCGAAGCAAACGAACACGGGTGCCAGGGAGCAGGCCAAGCTCCAAAAGACGTACGCGCAGCGGCTTTGGGGCAGAAATGGCTGTGACGATGCCTTCTTCGCCTTCTTTAAGCGCTTCCAGGGTGAGGGCTTCCGCGGCGCTCATCGGTGTTTTGATAATCATTCTCATGAAGTGCCGCAATCTCAGTGGGTGCCTCTAGCGCTCAAAGCATTCGTCGAGCACTTTGAGGCGAATGCGGTGGGCACGCGTGGCTTCGACGAAGCGTGCCGTCAGGGGGTCTCGGTAGCCGCTTACGGCTTGGAGTGTGGGATCAAGCGATCGGTAGAAAGAGACAATCGAGGACATCATGAGCTCGCGGAGGTATTTCCCAATCATCGAGGCCAAAGCGACGGCAGGCGAGTGGGCTTCGGCATCGACGAGAAACTCAACCAGCCCCAGCCCCTCGATGCGATAGCGGGAGGAAGTTGGGTTTTCTTCGAGCACTTCGCAAGGGTTTTTGGACAAAAATCGAAAGCGGGGAACGTAAGTGCGGATGGCTCCAATCCGGCCGCAAGTTGCGTGGATGGGGGTGCCAAGGCGAGCCGCCGAGGCGAGGAGCAAGCGCTCCACGAGTTCAAGCAAAAGATCAAGCTTGCTTTGCCCCTGGCTTCGCGCTTGGTTGATCCGCTTGGGGCAGGCAATTGCCGAGGCAGCCCAGCGCATGCGTAGGGCCAAAGGAGGGGCTTCGATGGTTCGAAGAAGCACTCGCCCTCGGTCGAGCTCTCCTCCAAGGGCAGGAAGAGACGCAAGCGTCCAACACTGTGATTTGGAGAGGGAGTCTGGACAGCGGAGTTGAAGGGCAGAGACAGGCTCGATCGAAAGCAGGGCGAACAATTCTTTTCCGTGGCGGGGCGCTTTTCCAAAATGGGCCTCAAGAAGGGCTAAGACCAGGGATTCAAGCTGGCCCATTCGACCAAATCCGGCGATCTCCTTGCTATCGGCAATCCCCATGGCCTTGGCTTGGAGTGAAGCAGTGCGAAGATCGGGGCCACAGTCGATCGCGCAAGCTGTCACAATGAGAGGACCAAGGCGGGGGCCAAGGCCGTTTTCGTCAATTCCTACCCACATTTTCTCAAGGTGCTTCCATGCCAAGGGCGTGCTCGATAAAGGCGTACATGCGCACGTAGCGCTCGACGAGGGCAGAGAGAGGGGTGCCAGCCCCATGGCCCACGGCTTCTTCTCGATAGAACCAGACAGGTGGGTCAGCTGCGCCTGTCGCATCTTGGAGACGCGCTGCGAACTTGGTCGAGTGCCCCCAGAAAACCCTTGTGTCGTTTTCTCCAGTCTCAATCAGCACGTAGGGCATCGGCTGCTTGTCGCGCACTCGGTGGTAAGGGGAGTAGGCATAGAGCCAGCGGAATTCCTGTTCTTTTTCCGGGTTTCCATATTCCGTGACCCAAATGTGGGCTGGTGGGAAAAGGTGGTAGCGCACCATGTCGTAGAGGCCGACATAGGCCACGGCTGCACGGAAGCGATCAGGAATCCGCGTGATCATCGCTCCGACAAGGAGGCCTCCATTGGAGCCGCCCATGATCGCAATCCGCTCAGCTTTGGACCACCCACCTTCTCCTCCTATCCAGCGGATGACCGCCTCCATGTCCTCAAAAACCCGCTCTTTGTTTTCGAGGCTTCCCGCGCGGTGCCAGCTTTCGCCAAACTCCCCGCCGCCCCGGAGATTGGCCACCGCATAAACCCCTCCTCGCTCGAGCCAGTAGAGGGCATGACGCACGAAAGTTGGCATAAGCGGGATGTTGAATCCCCCGTAGCCATAAATCAGCACAAAGGCCTGCCCTGTTGGGCTTTCTCCGGCCCGATGGATGAGGGTAAGCGGGATCATGGTGCCATCCCGCGAAGCCACCTGCACGAAGCTCATCTCATAGGCCGTAAGATCAATTGGTGAATTCACTTGCACAACAGACTGCGCAAAAAGCGTGCGTGGCTGCACCCAGTAGAGGGTGGGCGGCGTCACGTAGTTTGAGTAGACGAAGACGAGGTGGCCACTTCGTGGATCGCCAGAAAACCCGGCCAGCTCACCCCGGCCGGGGGGGAGCGCCACTTCACCAATCAAGCGCCCGTCTGTTCGGAAGAGCCGAATTCGCCCTGAGACATCGATGATTTCCGATGTGGCCACACGATCTCCCAAAAGAGCAAAGTCCTCAATTTTTGCTTCGCCTTCCGGCACGATTTCGCTCATTGGAGCGTTTTCACCCTGCCGGACCAGCTCCGCAAGCGAAGCGCGGAGCAAGTGGTATTTTGGAGCATCTTCGTTTGTGAGAAGGTAAAGAAAGCCTCCGTAAATGGCCGGTTCGTAGAGGTACTCCTTACCGCTTCTTATGGGGATGAGGGGGTGGCTCTCATCGGGGGCGAGGATCCGGTTTTGCGGGCGAGCACCCCGATCCAAGAGCAAGACATCGGTTTGGGTCCAACCCCGGCGCACGTGAATCACGAGGTAGCGATCGTCTTCAGAGAGAAAGGCGCTTGGAAAGTGAGTGCGATCGTCTGGAGAAAAGACCAGGGTGTCTTCGTCGGGAGAAGTTCCAAGCCGATGGAAGAAAAGGCGGGCGTGGTATGTGTCTGGATGCGCCGCCTCGAAGCCAGGTTCTCCTTCCTTGGGATAGCGCCGATAGTAAAAACCGTCCTCCGAGTGAAGCCAGCTCACCAAACACCATTTCGTGTGAGGAATCGTCTCGTCCAATACGCGGCCAGTATCGACCTCGATGATGCGCAGAGTCGACCGCTCATCGCCATTTGCTGAAATGCCATAGGCGACAAAACGCCCGTTAGGAGATGGAAAGAACCAATCGATTGTTGCCCGCTCACCCGCTTCGAGTGGGTCAACCAAGATGCGTTCTTCTGGACTGCTGCCACGGCTTCGGCGACCGCCCGCAAGAAGGCGCACAAAGAGGGCAGGCTGTTCGCGATCTCCCTCGCGCTTGAGGTAGAAAAGCTTCCCTCCTCGCACAATGGGTGCCTGAATGCTCCCGATTCCCAAAAAGAGCCTGAGCTTCTCCCGCATGCCAGGCTTTTCCCATGAGGCAATTGCTTTTTTCGTCCGAGCCGATTGCCACCTGATCCATTCCCTGGTCAGGGGCGAGTCGCTTTCGAGGGCATAAAAGGGGTCTGGCACACGCTCACCAAAGAGGGTGTGCGTGGCTGCGCTCTTTTTGGCTTTGGCATTGAGGGCTTGAAGCTCACTTAAAGGTTCTTGGGGGCGAGGGGGGGGGCCGCTTTGCACAGGCGGGCTTGAGCCCCCGCAGGCTGCCAAAGTGGCAATTGCAAAGTGCCAGGGCTTTGCTCCAAGTTTCCCAAAGCATCTTTTGCTTGCTCGCATCGCCGCGCTAGCCAAACCCAAATAGGTCAATTTCGCAAGCCGAAACTACCACTTTTCTTGCAGCCCAGCCCACGCCATTCCAAACCAGCCAATTGCAAAGAGCAATCCCCCAATTGGTGTGATTGCTCCAAAGGCTCGGGCACCACTTAGAGCCATTGCATAAAGGGAGCCCGAAAAGAAGGCAATTCCCAACACAAAACACCATGCAGAAAGGCTAAGGGGAAAAAGGGCATTCTCTGACTTGGAAATGAGCATCCCAACCAAAGCGAGGGCCAGGGCATGAATGAAGTGATAGCGGTTTGCGACTTCCCACCACTCCATGCGTTGAGGGCCCTCAGAAAGAGCTGCCCAGGCTTTGCGCAAGGCGTGTGCGCCGAAGGCGTCAAGAAGCACCGCCGAACCTCCCAAAAAGCCTGCCAAAATCAAGGCCATGCGCCCACTCATGAGCCAAGCTTTTTCGCTTGCTGGTTGCATGCAACTCTCGTTTTTTCTAAAGCTTGCGAAGCAGGCGCTTTGGCCACATCTCGAAATTTCAAAAATGAGCGTGCACGAACAAACAAAATGTGCACCTTGAAAGTATTGAGGCCGCATGAGCACTGTTGGTTGTTTGATTTTGGATTTCGATGGAACACTTACCCTTGTTGATGAAGAAGCTGGGCCTTTCATCAAAGCCTTTCGCGAAGGCTTGAGCCTGCGATTGGGCGAAGACCTCAGCGAGCGCTGGGAGGCGATTGCCGCACGCATCGAGGCCCAACCCGACCGATATGGCTGGGAGCATGAAGGCTACATTGTGGCACCTGCCCATGCCGATCCGTACGTGCTTGCCCGCTCGATTGGTCAAATTTTGCTTGAAGAAGCCGGCTTTCCTCCCTCAAAGCGCCATGCGCTGCTCGATGAGCTCTATCTTGCAAGCTACCCCCACGCCAAGACCGTGTTTCGTCCAGAAGCCCAAGCTTTTCTTGAGGCTTGTGTGGCAAGCGGGCTTCCTGTCTATGTCGTAAGCAACACAGGGGGCGAGCGGATCAAAGCCAAACTCGAAAACATTGTGCCGCACCTCCTCCACGCGATTGGCATCAAAGGGAATGCGCGAAAGTTTGTGATCGCACCTCCTGACCACCTCCACCCTGACTGGCGACCTCTCTGGGAGGCTTTACCGGCGACGTGTTCGATTCCTGGTTTGACTCGTGCCATTCATTTGCATCGAGGCCACTACTTCGCATTGCTCACGCAGATTTGGGACGAGACGCGCCTAAGTCCGGAGGAAACCCTCGTTTGCGGCGATATTTTCGAATTGGACTTGGCAATGCCCGCGCAGCTTGGTGCCCAAGTCCATCTCGTGTTCCGCCCTCAGACAGCTGAGCATGAAAAGCGAGCTGCACGAAGCGCGCGAGGAGGAGGGGCGAGCCCAACGCTTAAGGGCCTTTTTGAACGCTTGGATCTTCCAGGATGAATGCACGCTTGGATGGGCCGAGGCTTTGGGCTTCAAATGACAATTGTTGAAATTGCCTTGCGGGCTTTTTTGGGGGATTGATACCTAGGAATATGGCGCAAACGATGCGCGTATTGGCGAAGGTTGAGCGCAAGCCTGGGCTATGCCTCACTGAGGCTCCGCTTCCGGAGGTCGGGCCCAACGATGTCAAGGTACGTGTTCGCAAGATGGCGATTTGCGGGACTGACGTGCACATTTACGAATGGGACGAATGGGCCCAGCGCACGATTCCTGTACCCATGCACATAGGACATGAGTACATGGGCGAAATTGTTGAGGTGGGAAGTCAAGTCCAGGGCCTGCAGGTTGGAGATCGGGTAACTGGCGAAGGACATCTGACCTGCGGCCACTGCCGGAATTGCCGAGCGGGGCGCCGCCACCTCTGCCGAAACACCCGCGGGATTGGGGTGGATGTGCCGGGGGCCTTTGCCGAATACATCGTCCTTCCTGCGGTCAATGTGTTCAAGCTTCCCCCGGAAATTCCCGACGAAGTTGCTGCGTTTATGGATCCCCTGGGCAATGCGACGCACGCGGCCCTTTCTTTTGATCTTGTGGGGGAGGACGTGCTCATCACAGGTGCTGGCCCCATTGGAGTAATGGCCGCAGCGATTGCCAAGCACGTTGGGGCTCGTCACGTGGTTGTGACCGATATCAATCCTTACCGCCTTGAGCTTGCCCGCCGGATGGGAGCGACGCGGGCGGTGGACGTGAGAAGAGAAAAACTCAGCGATGTCATGCACGAGCTTGGCATGAAAGAGGGCTTTGACGTGGGCCTGGAGATGAGTGGAAGCGGAGAAGCCCTTTGCAGCATGCTCGAAGTCATGAACCATGGGGGGCGCGTCGCCTTGCTGGGCATTCCCCCTGGCAAAGTGCCGACCGATTGGAGTCAGGTGATTTTTAAGGGCTTGGTCATCAAGGGAATTTACGGGAGGGAGATGTTTGAAACCTGGTACAAAATGACGGCCATGCTTCAGGGCGGCCTCGACGTGCGACCGGTGATCACTCACCGCTTTCGAATCGAGGAATATGAGCTGGCATTTGAGGTGATGCGCTCAGGAAAAAGTGGAAAAGTCATCATGGAGTGGGGAGTTGACTGAGCTCGAAGGGCGCTTTGGTGGGCTTTGCCGCAATCAAATCACATCCAAAAGCATGATCTTTGGGTGTAGAATGGAGGAGAGAGCGGGTGTGTAATGCGAAAGAAAGAGCTGCGTTGGGAGGCGCACGGTGGGACGGATATCGGCCAGCGGCGGTCCTCTAACCAGGATGCATTCGGAATGGACTTGAAGATCGGTGCTTTTGCGGTGGCTGATGGGATGGGAGGGCACTTGGGGGGAGAAATCGCAAGCCACGAGGCAATCGAAGCGGCACTTGGAATGCTCAAAAGAGAAGAGGAAGTGCTTCAACGTTTCAAGTTGCAAGGAGGTGAAGAATCCCTCCACAGGGTGCGGCGATTGGTTGAGGCAGCGATTCAATCCGCAACCTACTGGGTTCATGCCCTGGGGGAGGCTGATCCCTCCTACCAAGGAATGGGAACAACCCTTTCGCTTTTGGTGATTGCAGGCTCAACTGGATTTATAGGCCAGGTGGGAGACAGCCGCGTCTATCGCTTTCGAAACGGCACAATCCAACGGCTCACCCGGGACCACACCCTGGCTGCACTTGAGGTTGAGCGTGGCTTAATCCCTCCGGAGCAAGAAGAACATTCCCCTCACCGGCACATCATCACCAGGGCCGTGGGCCCAAACGACCACGTCCAGGTCGATGTTTTCGTTTTTGAGGTCGAAGCAGGGGATCGTTACCTTCTTTGCTCCGATGGCCTTTATCGAATGGTTCCAGAGGAGGAACTCAGCCGCTCCCTTACCCTTCCTCCAAAGGAAGCCGTGGAGTGGCTCATTGCCCAAGCCAATGCGAGGGGTGGGCGAGACAACATCACGGCACTCGTTGTGGACATCAAGGCCAGTGAGGGTGCCAACATGGATCGAGGGGCACTATAATAGCCATGAGTGTCTGAGAGCGCTTGGTTTTTTCAAAAGCAGGGTTCCCGATGGAGCGCGAAGAAAGCCGTGGTAGCAATGCTCAGGAATTAGAAAGCGGGGAAGAAGGAAAAGAGAGCGAGGCCCCTTCTTTTCCTCCTCGTCCTCTCTGGCTTCGCTTTGCGCAAGCAGGGGTGGGGGTGGGGGTGGTTGGCCTGGCCTTGGCCTTGACCTACTTCCAATCGGAGCCAAATGCCCTCGATTTCGACATTGATCGCTCAGCCCGCGCGCAAGAGGTGAGGGCCCGTGCTCCATATGACCTCACCCGAAGAACGCTCATGAATCGGGTGCTCCTCCAAGTGATTGAGCACTACGTGGACCCACAGCGGATCGACCCCAAGCGCATGCTGCTTGGCGGCCTCAATGCCATTCAAAACCACGTGGCTCCCATTCTCGTTGACTACGAAGACGGTGCTTCCGAGTTCACCCTGCAAGTCGAAAACCAACGCCGCAAGTTTCGAATCGACGATGTGAAAAGCCCGTGGACCCTTTCAGAACGTTTTCGCGACGTTTTCGCTTTCATCCAAGCCAACTTGAAAGACGAAGACATCGAGCTTCGCAAAATCGAGGAAGCTGCCGTCAATGGCTTGCTCCGCACGCTCGACCCTCACTCGGTTTATCTCGACCCCCAAACTTACTCGGACATGCGGACAGCAACCCGCGGCGAGTTTGGTGGGCTTGGAATTGTGATCTCCATTCGTGACCATCAGCTCACTGTGATTCGGCCCATTCCTGGAACTCCTGCCGAGCGGGCTGGAATCCGAAAGCGAGACAGGATTGTCCGAATCAACGAAGAGACCACGGTCAACATGCCCCTTCAAGAAGCCGTTGAGCGACTGAGGGGTCCTCCCGGCTCCAAGGTCGACGTATGGATCGTGCGCGAGGGCCCAGATGGCTGGACCGAACCACGTCGTTTTCAACTCGAGCGGGCGATCATCCAAATCGACTCGGTCCACGCCCGCATGCTTGGGGATGGAATTGGGTATATCGCGATTGAGAGCTTTCAAGGCAACACCATGGAAGATCTCCGCAAGGAGCTTGCCCAGCTCAAGCAAGAAGGCATGAGGGCTTTGGTCCTCGACCTTCGAGACAATCCAGGGGGCCTGCTCGACCAAGCGGTGCGGGTTGCGGATACCTTCCTCGATTCAGGTGTGATTGTGACCACTGAATCGAGCGATCCCGAGCAGCATGACGTCAAGATGGCTCGGCGCGAAGGAACAGAGCCCAACTACCCAATGATTGTGCTGGTCAACGGCGGAAGCGCGTCGGCCTCTGAGATTGTTGCGGGCGCCCTCAAAAACCATGATCGCGCACTGATTGTGGGGGAGACCACCTTCGGCAAGGGCTCCGTTCAAGTGATTTATGACTACGACGATGGCTCGGCCCTCAAGCTCACAACGGCCCAGTACCTTATGCCAGGCGATATTTCCATCCAGGAAGTGGGGATCACTCCAGACATCGAAGTGGTTCCGATGACCGTCGATCCAGATGAGATGGATCTTGCGGCCAATCGGCGTTATCTGAGGGAGGCGGACCTTTCGTCCCACCTTGTGAATCGCAATGCAGAACGAGGGGAAAAGCCCCGTTACACAATCAGCTACTACTTGCCAAGTGAGCGGCGCCTGGCTTTGCGCGAGGCAGGAAGGGATGGAGACGAAAACATCGACGAAGATGAATTCCTTTTGCGTTTTTCTCGGATGCTGCTTGCAAAGGCCTCGCGGCCTGGCCGCCAGTCCCTTTTGGCTGAGGCAGGTTCGGTCGTGGCCCAAATCCAAGGGGAGGAGATGGCCAAGGCAGTGGCTGAGCTTTCTCGCCTTGGCGTGGACTGGAGCGAAGGCCCTGATCGGGGGCCAAGCAGCGTGAAATGCGAGGCTCGCCTCCAGCCTGAGGAGGGGAGAGCGGGTGAGCCTTTTGAACTGTGGGTGAAGCTTACCAACACAGGAAATGCCCCTCTTTACCGCTTGCGTGCGAACACAAAGAGTGATTTCCCACTTTTCGATCAGCGAGAACTGGTCTTTGGGCGCCTTGAGCCGGGCCAAAGCCGCGAGTGGAAAACCACCCTTGGGATATGCAAGCTCGTTCAGGGCCGGCGCGAATGCAGGCTGCCGATGGACCTTCTTGACAGGGCTGACGGGATTCGCGTCGAATTCGAGGAAGCCCACGGCCACGCTCCCCCCCCGCTGGAAGTTCGAAGCATTGTTCGAGGGCTGCCAAGACCGCAATTTGCGTACCAAATCCAAGTTGCTGACAACATCCAGGGAAACGGCGATGGGCTCATCCAACGGGGAGAACGGGCCACAATCTACCTCCAAATCCGAAACACGGGAGTTGGTCCGACCCATGAGACGCAAGCGAATTTGCGGAGCCTATCGGGTCGGGGTGTCCTGATCAATGCGGGTCGTTTTCGCATCGATGACATGGCTCCAGGCGATGAGCGGGTGGTCGCTTTCACTTTTGAGGTTCTCCCGGACTACCGGAATGAATCGCTGCGCTTTGAGATCGAGGCTGGCGATGTGGATGTGCGGGAATTTTTCACAGAGCGCCTTGAAATTCCTCTGGGCGCTCCCGGCCCTGCCCCAACTCCCCTTCAGCGCCGTGTGGGGCTTGCAAACGGTACAGTGCTCCTCGACAGCCCCAACGGTCGTCCGATTGCCCATGTCGAGGATGGGCCAGTATCGCTTCAAGCTCAGGCTGAGTTTGGGAATTTTGTTCGCGTTGATATTGGGAATGGGCGACCGGCGTGGGTTGCAAGCGCTGCCTTGAAGGCCCCCGCCCAAGGCGGTCGCGTGCGCCTCAACTTCGAGCACATGCCCCCCCGCATTTCTGTGGCCGAGCCCCCTCCTCTCGCTGTGCGTTCCTCTTCTCTCTCTCTTCGTGCCGAAGCGAGCGATGACAGCCGGGTGCAGGACGTGTACATCTTCAGTGGCCTTCGCAAGGTGTTCTACCTCTCCAATCGCGAGGCCGCTGATCCCAAGCACCTCAAATTTGAGGCAACGGTGCCGCTTCGGCCGGGGATTAACTACATCGTCCTTTTTGCTCGCGAAAGCGATAAGTCCATCTCTCGTCGCACCTTCGTTGTGCGAAGGGATGCTCCCGATGGTTCTTTGTTACCGACGCCTCGCTTCAGTGACTCTTGGTTTCACATCGGGGTAGGTGGAGGCGAAGAGGGTGAAGACCTCGAGTGATTGGCAGAAGAGGGAGGCTGCTCAAGCGTGCTCGCTCTTTTGGCTGGAATCGCCTGTGTCTTTGCCAATGCTTTTTTTGTTGCTGCCGAATTTGCCTTTGCGCGGGTTCGTTCGACGCGGCTTGAAGCCTTGGCCAAAGCGGGCGATCCCTTGGCACGCCGCGCTCTCGCTGTGCACAAGCGCTTGACGAGCTACCTTGCAGCCACGCAGCTTGGGATCACCATCGCTTCCTTGGGGCTGGGTTGGCTTGGCGAGCCGGCGCTTGCCTCTTTGATTGAGCCGGCTTTTGGGTTTTTGGGCCTTCCTCAGAGCTGGCTTCATGGGGTGGCAGGGGCCATCGCATTCGCGACCATTTCTCTCCTTCACATCGTTTTGGGAGAGCTCGTTCCCAAATCGGTTGCGGTGATGCGCCCAGCGGAAATCGCCCGCTACTCGGCATTCCCGCTTCAGGCTTTCTATCTTCTCGCCTTTCCTGCGCTTTGGCTTCTTGACCGTTTGTCTCAAGCAACGCTCCGCTTTTTCTCGCTCCCTGCACCGGAAGAGGCCGAAGGTGCCCTTTCGCTTGAGGAGTTGCGTGCGATTTTGGCGGCTTCGCTCGAGGGAGCACACGCCGAAAAGCAGCGCTTCGTGATCGAACGCGTGTTTATTGCAAGCGATCGGCCCGTTCGGGCCATCATGGTGCCTCGGATGGACATGCAAGTCTTGTCCATGCAGGAGCCGCTTGAAGCCGCGATCGAACGCATGCAAAAGCTTGGCTTTTCGCGCTACCCCCTAAGCACCGATGGTGATTTGGACCACATCGTTGGCTACGTTCACGTGAAAGACATCCTTTTTGCTTTGCCTTCACAAAAATCGAATTGCACCCTCGGAGATTTCAAAAGGGAGATATTGATTGTTCCGGAATCAACAAAACTTGGGGATCTCTTTGACCGTTTTCAACGGACGAAAATTCCAATTGCCCTTGTGGTTGATGAGTACGGAGGCACAAGTGGCCTCGTTACGGTCGATGACGTGATTGCTGAGCTTTTGGGTGATCTTACGGATGAAGTCAAAAGCGCCGAGCAACCGCGCCTGATCCGCACAGAAGACGGGACCATCATGGTCGATGGGGCCCTGCCTGTCGATGAGCTGCGCCTTGAAGGGATTGTGATCGATGAGGTGCCGCTTGATGGCGTCGATACAGTTGGGGGGCTTGTGCTTGCAAAACTTGGGAGGATTGCGCGTCCGGGGGATCGCTTGCAGATCGGGAGTTGGCGAGCCGTCGTGCTTGAGGTGAGGGGCCGGCGCGTCAAGCGCCTTAAGCTTTGTCCGGTTGGCGAGTGGGGATGCCCTCCTGAGGGCAAGCCCATTGAAGAGGGTGGATTTGACGCTTAGGCCTCTTTGGTTCACTCTGCACTCGTGACTTTGGTTCTCAGATCTTCTCGTCCACCGCCCCCAAGCAGCCGATTGCTTGTCCAAAAGTATGGAGGAACGAGCGTGGGCTCTTTGGAGCGCATCCGGGCTGTGGCCCAACGGATCGCCCGCACCCGCTCGCAGGGACACGAAGTGATCGTCGTGGTGAGCGCCATGGCAGGGGAAACGAACCGCTTGCTTGCGCTTGGCCATGCGCTTTCAAGCCGACCGGATCCTCGAGAGCTTGACGCGCTTGTGGCCACAGGCGAGCAGGTTTCTGTTGCCCTCGTTGCCATTGCTCTCCAAGAAATCGGGGTTCCTGCCCGAAGTTTTCTTGCCCATCAAGTTCGTCTTCGCACTGACTCAAACTTTACCAAAGCCCGGATTTTGGGTGTTGATACTGAACGCCTGATCGAAAGTGCCCGAAATGGTGTGGTTCCAGTTGTGGCGGGCTTTCAGGGCATAGATGAAGAAGGCAACACCACAACGCTTGGGCGAGGAGGCTCAGACACGACAGCAGTGGCGATTGCTGCTGCCCTCGGCCAAGGGGTACCGTGCGAGATTTACACCGATGTCGAGGGGGTGTTTACTGCTGATCCCAACCTTTGCCCGACGGCCCGAAAAATATCGCGCATCAGCTACGAGGAAATGCTTGAGCTTGCTTCCCTTGGTGCAAAGGTGCTTCAGATCCGCTCAGTGGAGATTGCCATGAAGTATTCCGTACCAGTCCATGTTCGATCGAGCTTTTCTGAAAATGAGGGCACTTGGGTGGTGCGCGAAGAAGAGGCCCTCGAGTCAGTTGTCGTTGCAGGCGTCACATCAGACACAAACGAAGCCAAGCTCACCATCCGCCAGCTCGAAAACCGCCCTTCGAGGATTGCTGAGATCTTTGAGGCCTTGGCTGAGGCAAAAATTTCGGTTGATATGATCGTCCAGAACCCTTCAGTTGATGGGCGCACGGATCTTACCTTCACCGTTTCCAAGGTCGATCTCCACAAGGCCAAGGAGGTGTGTGAGCGTTTGCTTCCCCACTACGAAATCTCGGTGCGTGAAGATGTGGTCAAGGTTTCAATTGTGGGGCTTGGCATGCGCTCGCATTCGGGGGTTGCGGCCAAGCTTTTCCGGATTTTGGCCGACGAAGGCATTCCAATTGAGGCCATCACAACGAGCGAGATCAAGGTGAGCTGCCTTTTGCCAGCAAAGTACCATGAGCTGGCTGTGCGCTCGATTCACGATGGCTTTGGCTTGGGCAGAGGCCAAACAGGCGAGCGCAACTTTTGATTTCCCGTGCCGATAACCAGATGTGCGGCACGCATCGCCACTTGGTGCTTTGGCCTTGCTTTTGTGTCTGCTTGGGGCAGGGAGTTTGGCCCAAAGAAGGGTTTCATCGCATCCCTTAACTCCGAAGATAAAGCGAGAAAGCCCTGCTTTTCCAATTGACCTAAATTCAGCAGGGACAAGCGAGCTAGAGCTCCTCCCGCGGGTTGGGCCTCGCTTGGCCGAACGCATTGTCATCGAGAGAAAAGCCCTAGGGTGCTTTGCATCGTGGGAAGAAGTTGACCGCATTCCTGGAGTGGGGCCAGCCCTGCTCGCAATTCTCAAAGAACACGCCTTGCTTTCTTCCTGCAAGCGCGATTAGCATCGGCCTCGCAAAAGGATTGTCCATTGTGGCTTTCGCAGGATTTGAGCTCATTCAAAGAAAAGGAGACAGGCGATGCGTCAGACATTGAAATCGATTGGTTGGGCTTACTGTTTGGCTTTCTTGGGTTGTGGTGGAGGGGGCGGTGGGGCTGGCGTGGACGCCAGGCCACCTGGAATAGACGTGAACATTCGAAGGGATGCACCTTCAATCATGTGTGTTTCGGGTGAGGAGAACACAGTTGAAGCGTGCACGGATGGGTGTGACAACGATGGGGACCGGTACGTGGACTGCCAGGACCGTGATTGTTGCGGTGTGGTGAGTTGTGGTCCCACAACCTATTGTGGGATGCGGGATGCTGGGATGAGGGATGATGCGAATTGTCCTTCTGAGGTGGGTGAGGAAAGCACAGTTGAAGCGTGCACGGATGGGTGTGACAACGATGGGGACCGGTACGTGGAC